>DAINQQ010000010.1:0-53139 GCA_036742645.1 Flavitalea sp. | reverse complement strand
TGATTTGTTCTGTAACCAATTTTGTCTACGAGCTCAAAGATTTTTTTCTTTGTCTTTTTGCTTACGACAGGATCATCTTTCAGTGCCCGGCTCACCGTGGCAACGGAGATGTTAAGTTTTTCAGCTATATCGTAAATCGTAATGTCTTTTGTTTTCTTCATACAGTCGTTGAAATGCTGTTAGGTGTCGTCGATATTTCTTACTATTCGTTAATTACGGATTGCCTCCAATCCCTGGAGCAAAAGGATGCCTGATCGCTTTGTAATATTGGAGAGGGTGGATAGGCTTTTCATACTTCGCGGGGATTTCCATTTTTGAAATACTTTGAAAATATGATAAGCATGCATCTCTCCACCAAACGGCTTCTTTTTCCTGGATATTCAATAGCATAGTGACCTGGGCATGCCGTTCGTTATCGATTAGCCCGTTCATTGTTTTCCATGCCTCTTGCATTGACCTTACACTATCAACTCCTTCATTGTACTTATGACACAACTCATTCCACAGGCTTCTTCCGGAACTCATCTGGTAAGTCCAGGGTACATGATGAAACCATAAAAGGTAATGATCAGGAGTTGTTTTAGGACTATCAAAATTGTTTGCAGCTTCAGTAATATACTGGGATAAAGCATCGCTTCCGGTCCGCGTTCGGTCAAAGCCGATACCGAAAGAATCAGCTTTGTGATAATACACCGGATTCCAGTCTGCTCTTCCTGCATTGGCTACCCAGGGTCCCGGTCCATAATGATGCCCGGTAGCCATGATGTGATGAAGGCCAAGAGGTGTCATATAATTGACGAGTGCCTCACGTGAGTTGAGCATCATTTGCTTTATGGTGGCGACGAAATTGCTGCGATTTGTAAAGGTTTGTCTTATCCATTCATCTGCTATCTGCTCAGATGAAAGTTGATGATCCCACGCCAATCTTCCAAATGCATACCAGTTTGATTGTGCAAATGGATGGCCGGTCCAATTGCGATCATTTCCAATGTTCGCTACCCCCGCAATGCCGGAAATTGAATGCCTTTCGAGTGAACCATCAATTACTTTATAGACTTGTGAACCTGGCCCTTTGGAATAAGTATCTGCATCGAGGCACTCCTTATAAAGTGGCGCCTGGTATACCAGGTGAGTCGCTTGCCCAAGGTATTCCTGGGTTAACTGAAATTCCATCATGATGGGCGTTGCTGGCATGGCACCAAAAAGAGGATGGAACGGTTCTCTTGGCTGAAAATCGATGGGCCCATTTTTAACCTGTACAAGAACGTTAGACCTGAATCTTCCATCGAGCGGTTTGAATTCGTTGTAAGCTTGCTTAAAACGATCGTCAGGTACTTCATTACTATATACAAACGCACGCCACATTACGATACCCTTATGTGGAGCCACAGCGTCGGCCAGCATATTTGCTCCATCAGCATGATTGCGACCATAGTTTTGCGGACCCGGCTGGCCTTCTGAATTTGCCTTTACAAGAAATCCTCCAAAGTCTGGAATAGCCTGGTAAATGGTATCGACCTTTTTCTTCCACCATTCCTGCACCTGCGGATCAAGTGGGTCGGCTGTTTTTAATCCGCCTATCTCGATTGGCGCGCTAAATCTTGCAGTGAGATAGACTTTCAAACCATATGTTCGAAAGAGCTGCGCAAGAGCGGCTACCTTATTTATATAGTTCCTGGTTAAGATCAGCGCATTTGCATTCACATTGCTCAATACCGTGCCGTTAATGCCGATGGACGCATTTGCTCTCGCATAATCGATATAACGCTGGTCGATGTAGTCGGGTAATTTATGCCAATCCCAAATAGAGATCCCTGCATAACCGCGTTCAACTGTGCGGTTGAGATTGTCCCAATGATTTAATATCCGAAGTTGAATTTTCGGAGAGCTTATAATTGAAAGAGACCGAATATTTTGGTGAGTCTGCAGAAGTCGCAAAAGATGAAATACACCGTATAATATTCCGATATCGGAATTTGCCGTAAGAATGATCTTCTTCGTTCCTCCGACAATAGTACTACGTATTATATAACCTTCTGTTCCGATCTTTCCGAGATCTTCAGCAGATACAGTGGGAGTCAAATTTCTGGATGCGGAAGGTTTAGTAACCAATAAAGACTCTCCAGATTGCACGCTACTGACCTTTTTGTCCAGTAATCCTTCGAGACCGGAAAGCAATTCAGTTTTGGCATTGTCCAAAATCGCGGATTTCCCTAAAAACCGAACTTCGGAAAGAGCAACTCTATACTCCTGGAGTGATTGATTATCGGACACTCTATCATACCTCAACCAAAGCCTGTATCCGTCCTCGGATCTTGCATTTGTAATAAATATAACGCAGGTTATTATCCAGATCAGTTTTTTCATATGCTAGCCGTCGTAGGACTAATTGAAGTCATCAATTAGATATATAAATACAATCGCTTACATAGCGTAAATTAAGGGTAAAACAAATATTTTTAAAAATTTTTTTTGTAATCGGTTACATTTTGGCTGAAAATTTCTAAATTAGCTCCTGTAATACCTAACTGCTTTGTCATGTCGAAGAAAATGCTATTGTTCCCAAGTCGGCAAACCTGCTTGTTTTTTCCTGCTTCTTCCTCTCTCCGGGAACAGTTTACTTACCCGCAATTAATCAATTCAAACAAGTGCTACTGCGTGGCCTTCTTCAGTCATGACTGCCGGATCGGTATTCCGCGAAACCTCATCCTTGGGAAAGTTTTAAGGCCCTAAACCTGGTAATGTGTAGAATAGGAACTACTGCTCTGCTCATTATTCCTGGGATTCTGAATGTAAACTTTTAAAACGCGATTGTTTATGAAAATTTTGGCTCCGCAAGCAGTACAAGCCGTTAATTCTGCGAGACGGCTTTTAAAAAAAAAGATAGCGCTAGCTAGCGCTGTCATGCTCACCTTATCTATGTTCACCATTTCTGCATTCGCTCAAAACATCTCTGTGAAGGGCCGTGTTACTAACTCGGCCGGGCAGGGTGTGGCGAATGCTTCCGTAACGGTTAAGGGTGGTGGAACTGGTGTTAGCAGCAATGAAACAGGCGATTTCCAGATTTCTGCACCTTCGAATGCAGTGCTGGTCATATCGTCTGTTGGATATTCTCCAAGAGAGGTGTCTTTGAATGGGCAACAAAATCTTGGTGTGACGCTCGTGGCAGCACCCGACCTCGAACAGGTGGTGGTTGTAGGATACGGAACTCAGCGAAAGAAAGATGTAACCGGATCCATCGTTTCAGTGAGCGGCGAAACGCTCAGGGAGGTGCCTGCACCAAATGTTATCGGTCAGCTCCAGGGCCGGGCTGCTGGTGTAGACATTCAGAGAAATAATTCAAGACCAGGAACCGGTGGACAGATCAGGATCAGGGGAAGCCGCTCATTAGGAACCAGCCAGAGTAATAATGATCTTCGAAATAATCCGCTTATCGTCTTAGACGGCATTCCGTTCGGGGGAAGCATTAATGATGTAAATCCTGACGATGTTGCAAATATCGAGGTGTTGAAAGATGCTTCGGCGACTGCGATTTATGGTTCCAGAGGCTCGAATGGCGTAATTATAATCACAACCAAAAGAGGAAGGACTGGAAAAGCAGTGATCAGTTATAACGCATATGTTGGGATGTCGAATATTATCGATAAATACCCGATGTTCACCGGACCGGAATATGTCGCCTTCAAACAGGCTGCACAAGCTGGGAGTCCGACAAATACGAATCCCTATCCGCTAACTGTAGCCGAAATGGCTGGACAGGCTGCCGGCACATCGACCGACTGGCAGGACGTTATCTATAAAACGGGGCTCGTTACGAACCATGACCTGAGCTTATCCGGTGGTTCGGAGGGTACGCAATTTGGTTTGGGCCTTGGTTATTTCAAAGAAGAAGGAGTAGTTCCTGGCCAGGACTTCAGACGGTTTTCGCTTCGTTCGACAATAGATCATAGAGTTAATAAGAGAATTAAGATCGGCTTAAACACATTGAATTCGTTGAGCCATACTGATGGGGAAGGATTGAATCCTATCTATAATACCATGAAGTTAAGTCCTCTCACCTCACCTTATAATGCTGACGGAACAATGAACTGGGCTCCGATTCTAGGTACAAACGACGGCACCCAAATCAACCCGCTCACCATTATAGATAATGACGATGCGATTGTAAATCGCAGGAGAAGATTGAGGACATTCAATAGCCTTTATGGTGAAGTTGAACTCATCAAAGGTTTGAAATACCGGATCAACGTCGGTTTGGATTACCGCCAGGATAACACGGGAGATTATCGCGGCCCGAATACCTTTTATAACAATGGCGGATTCAATCCTGCAACTGTTCCTATGACTTTTGGAACTGCAGCGAACAATGCAACAATTGCTACGAGTAATTCCGAGGCGTGGACATATCTAATAGAAAACCTCCTGACGTACGAAACAACGATCAAGGAAAAACACAGGATAGGCTTTACCGGATTGTATAGCGTCCAGAAGGAACATAATCATGGCAGCGCTTTCAATGCAAGAGGAGTTCCGTCTGATGATATCCAGTTTTACAACTTCACGTTGGCGACTGCTGATCTTGTAGCAAGTACCAATGGTAATTCCGCTACCGACAGAGGTCTGTTATCTTACATGGGTCGTCTCAACTATGCATTTGATGGCCGGTTCCTGTTAACCGCTACTGTTCGGAGAGACGGTTCATCCGTGTTGTCTCCGGGATATCAATGGTACACTTTTCCAGCTATTGCTTTGGGATGGAATATTTCGCAGGAAAATTTCCTTCAGAACGTATCTTTTGTGAGTAATCTTAAGTTGCGCGCCGGTTGGGGTAAAACTGCCAACCAGGGAATCGGCGAATATTCAACATTGGGAACACTTTCTACCAATTTTTACAATTTTGGAACCCAAAACGCAACTGGCTACTATGCGCCAAACGTGCCTAACGCATCACTTCGATGGGAGTCGACGTCGAACTGGAATGCCGGATTGGATTTCGGATTCTTCCGAAACCGTCTTACCGGTAGCATCGATGTGTATGGGCAAACGACCAGCGACATTCTCTTAAACAAAAACCTTCCTCGTAGCACCGGTACAAGTGGTACGGTTGTAAATGCAGGTAAGACAAAAGGCCATGGCATTGAAGTAACGTTAAGTAGCATTAACGTGCAAACGCAAGGCGGCTTCACGTGGTCAACCGACATAAACTTTGCAATTAATCGTGAGGAGATAGTTGCTTTGCAAGATCCTTCTTTGAAAGCAGACCTTGCCCAGGGCTGGTTTGTAGGAGAGCCCATCTCTGTTATATATGATGTTCGAAGGGTCGGCATCTGGCAGACAAAAGATGCGGCTGAAGCAACCACATATGGTCAGCGTCCCGGTATGATAAGAGTGCAGGACGTTGACAACAACAAGGTGATTAATGGTGCTGACAGGCAGGTGCTCGGAAATTATCAGCCCGACTGGATCAGTGGAATGACAAACCGGGTAGCGTACAAAAATTTTGACCTTTCTATAGTGATGTTTTCAAGACTGGGTCAAACGGTTGCCGTTGCTTACCTGGCTTCGGACGGAGGTGCAAACGGATATCCGTTTTTCAATAACAGCCGCGTAAATAGTATCCAAAGAAATTACTGGACTGCATCGAACCCAACTGACGAATTCCCATCACCCGATGCGAGCTCTGACAACGTTCCTTATTCTTCCACACTGGCTTATCGCGATGGCTCATTCATCAAATGCAGAAGCATTAACCTTGGATATAATTTACCGGCTAATCTCGTAAGTAAAGCAGGAATATCTTCACTCAGGTTGTATGTTACCGCGCAAAACCCATTCATACTCTATTCTCCTTTGGTTGATGAAGGGCTGGGATTAGATCCGGAAGGCAACGGTTATGGAGGAACGATTTCATCCTTTGCGAGTGGTGATGCGCCTGTTCAGGGTCGTACAATCACGGTTGGGCTGGGTACGCCACCTACCCGTCAATTTATTGTGGGATTAAACCTGAGATTCTAACCATCAAAATTAGTTATCATGAAACTCATTCATAGAATAGTCATATTAAGTGCATTTGCAACTATTGTGAGCGTTTCGAGTTGCACGAAAGTGCTTAAAGAAGAACCAAGAGACCGTCTCACGAAAGAATTCTTTTCAACCGTAGACGGGATCGAGGGAGGAATTGCCGCCGGTTACTCTGATCTGCGCAACCAGTGGGGTGTAGAAAACTTCATGAACATGTTTTGCGGAGGAACGGATGAAGTTCTTGCGGGAGGAAGTAACAACAACCAGCACTGGTTTACTTATGCACCGATCATCACTTCCAGGACTGAGGAAACGGGGATCGCCTGGAATACCTGGTACGAGATTATTAATACCATGAATGGCGTACTACAATTTGGGCCGGATGCAGACATGGATGCGACAAAGAAAACACAATTAATGGCGCAGGCTATGTTTTTGCGTGCATTCTGCTACTTCCACCTTGTTACAAGTTTCGGTGATGTTCCTCTTCACCTTCAATTTGTAACAGAGTCATCCAGTGCGGACAGTCGAGCTCCCATAGCAGAAGTTTATACGCAGATTATTAAAGACCTTACGGATGCTGCTGCGGCATTACCCAATCAGCCAGCAGCTAATACCGGTAAGCCTGCATTCAAGGCAACAGCTTTATACCTGTTGGCAAAGACTTACCTGACAAGAGGATGGTCAACCGCCGCCGCTCCTACCGATTTTACCAATGCATATAACACAGCAAAAAGTATTATCGATGCAAAGGCTACTTATGGACTTGATTTATGGCCAAACTTCGGCGACGTTAACAGGAAAGGAAACGAATATGGAAGAGAAACATTGATGGTGATCGATCATAATGCTGATACCAAATACGGTGAGTATACTCTCAACCAGGCCGCCGCTGGCAACAAGGAAAACAAGTCGAATTTTTATTTTAGGCCAAACTATCCCACAGTTACGGCGAACTATCCTGCGACTGGTGGAAACCCGGTTTGTATAAGAGATATTGCAAATGGGCGCCCCTTCATTCGTATCAGGCCCAACTATAACTATACGATGGTGATTGCCTTCCCGATCGGAGGCCGGGCTACTGATTACCGTTATGACCGCACTTTCCAGACACATTGGATGTCGAATGTTTCTGGTGTTGTAACTCCGCGCGGCACTTTGGTACCTGGTGTTGATACCGCCATCTGGATGCCAGATCGGCTTGTTACCGCCGCTGAGCGTGCGGCGTTTAAGGGTATCATATTTGAACCCCCAATAGCCGGGGCTACTACGCCATACACATCTGTCATCTATCCGTCGATGAGAAAGTATGATGACTCAACCAGGCCGAATCTTAATGATGCATCGACCCGGCCCTATATTCTATTTAGATTTTCTGAACTGTACCTGATCGCTGCAGAGGCAGCTTTCAAGTCGAACGATAAGGTCAATGCCGCAGCAATGATTAATGTACTCAGAAGAAGAGCAGCAGCAAGACCCGGACAAACAACAGCTGAATATAATAACGCACTGACAGCCCAAACGATCACGGCAAATGATGTAACTCTTGAATTCATCCTTGATGAGCGTAGCCGTGAGTTGTTTGGCGAAAGCTTTAGATGGTGGGATTTGGTCAGGACGCAAACACTGGTGACAAGAGTAAAGCAATACAACACAGAGGCCGCTGCAAATGTAAAAGCAGAATACATGTTGAAACCGATACCACTCACGTCACAGATTGATCGCGTGACAGAGGGACCTAAGTTTCCGCAAAACCCTGGATACTAAGGTCATCGCGTAATAAAAATAAAAAGGATGGATGGTGCCATCCTTTTTATATGCAAAAAATGCGTGGATTGAAGTAAGGGATAAAGGACGGACAAACGATGATACCTGATTACTAATACAAGGGAGTAAACAGGGTTAGGTAGTGCATTGTCGATCGTAAAATTTCAGAATACCAAATTTTCCATCGCGCGGGCTTCGTGCATAAGTTAATCTGAGTAGTAAACCAGTAAAGTAAAAACTGGAGACCGCGATAGTACGAGATAAAAGAAATGTAAGGGGCACGGTATTAAATTCATTGAACTTTGGCCATTTAATGATAACGCGGAATGACTTTTTTGTGCAAAACACAGCCATCTCTATTTATCTTCATATCTATTTACTTAACCGATAAATCATAGCCATGAGTGTATTAATTGGTAAAACTGAATATTTCAAGGGAATTCAAAAGGTAAAATACGAGGGACCTGAATCCGATAATGATCTTGCTTTTCGCTGGTATGACGAGAAAAAAATTGTTCGTGGAAAAACGATGAAGGAGTATTTCCGGTTTGCTTCTGCTTACTGGCATTCTTTCAATGGAAATGGTTCTGATCCTTTCGGCGAACCTACTCATCTTTTTCCCTGGGATGAAAAAAGCGATCCGATCGAAAAAGCAAAGGATAAAATGGATGCGGCCTTCGAGTTTATAACCAAAATGAACATTCCGTACTATTGTTTCCACGATGTGGATGTTGTGAGTTATGGAAGCGACATTGTCGAAAATGAGAGAAGATTAATGGCTCTTGTTGATTATGCAAAACAAAAGCAAAAAGACACCGGCGTTAAGTTGCTATGGGGCACTGCCAATTTGTTTTCGAACCGGAGGTATATGAATGGAGCGGCCACCAACCCTGATTTTCATGTGCTCGCACATGCGGGCGCACAGGTGAAAGCAGCATTGGATGCGACGATTGCACTTGGCGGAGAAAACTATGTTTTTTGGGGGGGAAGAGAAGGTTATATGTCGCTGCTCAACACCAATATGAAAAAAGAATTGGACCATATGGCGCGTTTTCTTCATGCTGCAAAAGATTATGCACGGGGGCAAGGTTTTAAAGGGACGTTCTTTATAGAACCCAAGCCAGCGGAACCATCAAAGCATCAATATGACTACGACGCTGCGACTGTTATAGGATTTCTCAGAGAATACGATCTCCTGAATGATTTCAAGTTAAATCTCGAAGTGAATCATGCCACACTTGCAGGTCACACATTTCAGCATGAATTGCAGGTCGCTGTCGATCATGGTATGCTTGGATCGATGGATGCGAACCGTGGCGATTATCAAAATGGTTGGGATACGGATCAATTTCCAAATAACATTAATGAATTGACCGAAGCGATGCTGATTATTTTAGAGGCTGGAGGATTCAAGGGTGGCGGAGTAAACTTTGATGCGAAGATCAGGCGTAATTCCACAGATTCCCTCGATTTGTTCTACGCACACATCAGCGGAATGGATGCTTTCGCGAGGGCGCTTATTGTGGCCGACAACGTTCTTCAGAAATCAGGCTACAAAAAGTTTAGGGAGGAGCGATACGCTTCATTTGATGATGGAAAAGGAAAAGAGTTCGAACAAGGAAAATTGTCATTGATAGATCTGAGAAATTACGCTATCGAAAAAGGCGAGCCCGAGGTTAGGAGCGGGAGACAGGAATGGGTTGAACTTCTGATCAACCGATATATTTAATCAGCGCTAAACCATAAACTAACAATGCCACAGTTATTAGGTACGATTGACTGGATATTTATTGCCCTTTACCTGGCAGTTATTGCAGGAGTATCTGTTTGGTCGATACGAAGAAGCAAAGAATCTCCTTCTGATTATTTTTTAGCGAACAGAAATCTTGGATGGTTCGTTATCGGCGCTTCGATACTTGCGTCGAATGTTGGCTCCGAACATATTGTTGGACTTGCAGGAACGGCAGCGCAAAGTGGTTTAGTAATGGGCCATTACGAATTGCATTCCTGGATTATCCTATTGCTTGGCTGGGTGTTTGTGCCGTTTTATATGCGAAGCATGGTGTACACGATGCCCGAGTTCCTGGAGAGGAGATTTAATTCGCAGTCAAGAATACTTCTTTCAATCATCCAACTTCTCAGTTACATCATCACCAAAGCCTCGGTTACTATTTTCGCTGCTGCTACAGTAATCACGATATTCTTTCCCGGTATAGATTTCTGGACAGCGGCGATCATCCTGGTTATAGTCACCGGCGTATACACCGTGTTCGGAGGTTTGCATGCTGTTATGTACACGGAAGCAATTCAGGCAATCGTTCTACTGCTGGGCTCAGCTGTTCTATTGTTTTATGGACTTGATAAAGTTGGTGGATGGGAGGGCCTGATATCATCTATTCCGAAAAATAAACTCAGTATGTTTCCTCCACTCAGCGATCCCGATTTTCCATGGGCAGGTATTTTATTCGCGTCACCAATTGTCGGAATTTGGTACTGGTGCACCGATCAGCATATCGTACAGCGATGCCTGGCCGGTAAAAATGAGAAGGAGGCAAGACGCGGAACCATTTTTGCCGCCTACCTGAAGCTCATGCCATTTTTCATTTTTATGATACCAGGTTTGATTGCATTTTCATTGGCACAGCAGGGAAAATTGCAATTGTCAGACCCTAACCAGGCCTTTCCGACATTAGTAAGAGATCTTCTTCCTGTTGGCTTAAGAGGGTTGCTCGCCGGTGGATTGTTGGCTGCTCTGATGAGTTCTCTTGCATCGGTGTACAATGCATGTTCCACATTGTTCACGATGGATATTTATAAAAAGATTAAGCCAGATGCCGGAAATAAGGAACTGGTGAGAGTTGGGCGTATAACGACAACAGTTGTGGTAGTGCTTGGTATGGTATGGATCCCATTAATGTCGAAGATATCCGGCGTTCTGTATCAATATTTGCAAAGCGTTCAATCGTATCTGGCTCCGCCGATCGCCGCAGTGTTCCTTTTAGGCGTGTTCTCGAAAAGAATTAATGCGAAAGGAGCTTACAGCGCAATGGTCATCGGATTTATCATCGGCTTAATCAGGATTGTTCTTGAACTTAACAAGGAAGAACTTTCCGGTTTCTGGCTAAGTTTTGCTACACTCAATTTTCTTTATTTCTGTGTTATATTATTTATCGTTTCCATTGCCATTATGGTGATTGTTAGCCTGCTTACAGGCAAGCCTTCGGCGGCCCAGTTAAACGGGCTTACATTTGCGACGACTGTTGCAGAAGACAGGGCAGCTTCGCGTGCAAGCTGGAACGCAAAGGACGTATGGCTCTCCGTTATAGTCATCCTAATTATTATCACAGTATTTATCTATTTCTCTCCTTTAGGAGTCGCCAGGTGATAGGATAAATCCTTGAGTTATTTATGTTGAATTTTTCTTTTCAACAAAGGTTTAAAATCGAAAATGGAAAAGCATCCGTAAGCATCAAAGTGAATAATTTTGTTGAATACTAGCCTTACGAATTAATAATGGAATGAACACACGTGTGAAACGGAGTTCGCCTCGTTAATCTTAACCCTTGTGACGTCCTTGGTCTGACGGATAGGAAATCCGCGTGGCTTCGTCAGACACGGATGTTGGACGGGGTTCTTGTTATTGATGATGATGATGTTTTCACTCGTGTCAGACTATCACTTCATGACTAACCGTATCCTCTTTAGGTGAAGCTACTCGTAGTTTTCTTGCTACCTGTTCACTTATAAAATACATCAACACGGCGCAAAGAATCATTATGAAAATGACAACATAACCTAGCGTGTCAAAGTGATCCAGTTTTCCATTTCTCTCCTGTACAATGATCAGGCCTGCAAGCACAGAAGCAATGCCGCCGGCTATCTGTTGAAGTGAAGAATTTATACTCATGAATGCGCCTCTGTCTTCTAACCTTGGTATTGCAGTCATTAGGGCGGAGGAAGGGATCATACGCGACATGATTCCGGCAAACATCAGTGTATTTATGCCAATAAGACTCCATAATGGAATCGGCGAAAGGTTTGTAAAAATCACAACCATTATCATTGCGAGGATTGTGCCACCTATAAAAGTTGGAAATTTTCCCGCTTTATCGCTAACCTTCCCGATAAGGGGAAGAATAATGATGGAACCAATTCCTGTGATGACATAAATTATCGGCAACTGCAGTTGTGAAATGCCAATATTATTAATGATGAACGGAGTTGAAAATGGCATCAGCATAAATCCCCCGATTGAGAGAAGTGCGGTCGTTAGAAATGGCAATAAATAAGTTTTCTTCGTTACTGTATTTTGCAAATGTGCCAACGGATTTACGTTCAATTTTACTTCAAGATGCTTCGTGACAGGCCTCATCCACTTTAGAATGACCAGGGCCGTTAATATACTCAACACAACGATCATCAGGAAGGGTGCATGCCAGTCAGACATATTCGCCAAATACAGCCCGATTGGGATTCCGGCCACCTGACTCACGGCGAAAGCCATTTGAACAAATCCCATCACTCGCCCTCTTTGTTCAAAAGAAAAAAGGTCAGTAATAATTGCCATTGAAACAGAACCTAGTACTCCGGCAAATAGCCCGGTAATAATGCGCCCTAAGAGTAGCCATTCGTAAGAAGTTGCCGTTCCGCATAAGACGGTGCCGCCAATAAAACCGGAATAAAAAAATAGCAAGAGCTTTTTCCTATCGTATTTATCAGCAAAACCAGCTGCTAACAAACCTGCGATTCCTGCACTAAATGCATACACCGACACCGCGGATGCGAATTGCGTGGCATTCAGGTCCAGAGTTTTCATAAGCAGATCACCCAATGGAGCCATAACCATAAAGTCAAGTACGATAGTGAACTGAACAACGGCAAGTAGAGGGATAACTCCTTTCTGGTATGAGTTGAATGGACTGGTTGGTTTTGCATTTTTCATCTTACAGATATTGCGTTTATTCAAAGATGAAGCACCGTATCGTTTGCAGCAAATGCTTTTCGGGGAGGTATATGATGTAACCGCTTACGTGATTTAATAAACCCGTAAAAATCCCTCAATCCGGAAGTTCGTCACAAACAAAGCCGGCACTTCGGATCATTTCTATGATCGAGGATGGGGAAGAAGGTGTACAGGCTTCAATACGTAAAACTTTGTCTATGTCCCACTGGTCCACATTCCAACGGATAATTTCCGGATGCTGATTCAGAGCAGCACTTACCGCCCTGATGCCTTCTTCGGTTTCAAGATTCGTCTTGAATACAAGAATTTTTGTTTGAATATCCATATAATAAGGTTTAATGAACTGCTACTCGAAATCTTACGGGCTCAGGCCTTTGACAACAAGAGACAATGTTTGGTTCATTACTTTGTCTGTAAGAACAAACGGTGCTTGTCCCGGAAAACTCGCTCCATCCATATGAAACTTTACTAATTGGTAAAGCGGCGCATATGCAACTGACCAAAATACTTCCACCGGGACCTTTACAAGCTCTTTGTTTTTTATAGCATTGTGTACAAAAGTTTTCATTGCTTCAATGAAATCCGTTTTCAAAAAAAACAGAATTCTCTCCTGGTAGGGCGAGTGCCGCATTCGTTCCAGAAACTGTGCCTCGATTGGATTTTTAAGCCAAAATGTTGCCCTGTTTCTCCACTGATTTTTTAAGCCTTCCCCAAATGACATATAAGGATCAAAATCTTTTAGCGTTGCTTCTGTCATGCGCATTGTTTCCTTTTCACATAGGTTTAGTATCAGATCTTCACGATCCTTGTAGTATATATAGATCGTAGCAACAGACACCCCTGCAGCTTTTGCGAGCTTGTGCATGCTCAATCCATCAAATCCTTCCTGGACGATGAGCTCCATTGCCTTTTTGCGGATCGCTATTTCTTTTGCTTCATCCCGGACTCTCATACCGCAAATATAAATGAACATTCGTTAATTTAAAAATTGGATTGAGAATAATGTTATCGCATCCCTGAAATGACTGTCATTTTTAATTTTACATTTAAAGAAGAAATAATTCCAGATATTTATAGCAAAGGATTCGTAATAAAATATTCATATGAAAAATTTCTGTTGCTTGCTGTTGATCTTGCTCGGACTATTTTCCTGTAGCGGTCCTAAATCCGCCCAGTCAAAGAAATGGATATCGTTATTTGATGGAAAGTCATTGCAGGGCTGGAAAGTTGGACAAAATGCAGAAACGTTTTCGGTAGATAGCGGAATGATCAGGGTGAATGGAAAAGTGGCCCATTTGTTTTATGATGGCAATGTAAACAATCATGAGTTTAAGAATTTTCATTTTAAAACCGAAGTCATGACTACACCCGGATCAAACTCCGGAATTTATTTCCATACAAAATACCAGGAGCAAAGTTGGCCTACGACCGGTTTCGAAGTCCAGGTAAATAATTCACATACCGACTGGCGAAGGACAGGGAGTCTGTATGCAATCAACGACGTGAGGGAAACATTTGTGAAGGACAACGAATGGTACACGCAGGAGATCATCGTTATTGGAAAAACTGTCACCGTCAAAATAAACGGTGAGACGGTCATGGAATATACCGAGCCTGCCAATCCGCAGGGACCTAAAAGAATATCGAGCGGCACGTTCGCGTTGCAAGGCCACGATCCAAAGAGCAAAGTATACTACAGGAATATTGTAGTGATGCCTTTACCAGATTAACTAAATAATTCTTCGTGTTCATCGCGGTTCCCGAAAGGATCCGGGTACCGCGAGAACACGAAGAGCGGTTTAATTCATACGGCTTTCAGCGATCCGACTTAGGTTAGACTTAAGTTGCCTTGTTTAGCTTTTCAACTACTTTAAGTTTTTTATGTCTTTCTGCCTTGATAGTTAACCAGCCATTTTCGTCTTCCAGTTTGATGAAGTAAGAAGTTTTAGACCGGTTTTCAATATTTGATATGATATTTTCTTCGATAATGCCGTAGATATTTTTCCCTGGAAATTTCTTCTTTATGTCCAACCTGATATCAAGCGGAAGATTTTCTTCTAGGTAATAGCGAAGAAAGTGAGTAACGCTGCCGTTTCTTAAATAAATAATTCTCAGGCGGATTCCATCCTCTATAAAACTGACGATATAGGACTCGTCCGATTCCTGCCAAACTACCTTTTGGGCATGGGGAAACTGAACCGCAAATGTCTGAAGAATCTGATCATCGATTTTGATAGGAGTATACCCAAATGAATTGAAGATGATCAGTAAGGCACTAAATAAAACGAATAACTTTTTCATGGCTATATATTTTTTGGTTAATGATAAGCTCAGATCAAAAATAAAAACAATGTGGACTATTTGTGTTGCCGGTTTTTATATGCTAGGTAGTCCGGTTTTGTTCCTGAGGTCTTAGTAATCGGGAATATTATGCCAGGTAACTGAAGAGTACAGTTACAAAGAGATTTAATTAAGCGCAGAAAATAAACCTGTGTTGATAGGGTTAGGCAAATAATTCATAACAGTATTCAGGGGAAATGCGCCTATTTTATTTTCGTATTGTTTTTTCAAGGATATTGACAGCGTTTTCAGATTCTTTTTCATTCATCCAGGCGAATCCCATACGTGTAGCATTAAGCGATACCGGCGTAGTATTATGAATTAATCCATTGGATAAGATGATTCCCTGGGCTCTCAATTTTTCTGTTAGTAGCGGAAGCAGAACAGTTTTTTTAAATTTTGCCCAAATAGCAAGGCCGCCATCGGGAATTTTGAAGTCTATGACATCGCCAAGTTTTTCCGAAAGGTAAGCGCATAAAAAATCACGTCGGCGATGATATTCCTGTAATGCTTTCTTCATGTGCCGTTTGATATTTCCATCTATAAACATTTCAGCAAGCGCCAACTCCATAATGGGATCGCCTTGTGTGTCGATCAACTGCCGGATCCTGGCCAACTCGAGAATAATATTCACCGGAGCAATAATATATCCGGTGCGAATGGCAGGGCCGATTGTTTTACTCAGTGTCCCAATATATACAACCATGCCTTTCGTATCCGCACTGACGAGGGGTAAGATTGGACTGCTTAGATAATGAAAATCGTAGTCATAATCGTCCTCCACGATTATGAAACCAAACTTTTCTGCCAGTGCCAACAAGCGTACCCTTCGCGATGCGATTAATGTAACCGTGGTTGGATAGTGATGATGAGAGGTGACATAAATAGCTTTAATCCTTTTTCGTTTACAGATCTTCTCAATTTCATCAACGTCAAGTCCGTACTCATCCACTTTCACTCTGACTAAAGTCATTCCTGCATTCATGAAGACGTGATCGGCGTAATAATAATTTGTCTCACCAACGATGATTGTATCGCCTTTTGAAAAAAGCACAAGTGAAAGCAGGTATAACCCCATCTGACTTCCCCTTGTTATCATAATATTTTCGTGGGTTGTTTGCAAGCCGCGACTTGAATTCAAATAATCCGACAAGACTGTCCTGAATTTTTGCACGCCGGCAATCTCAACATAGGACAGGAATTTCACGCTAGCATTCCGCGACAACACGCTTTTGTATGCCCGGCCAAGTTCAAGCGCCGGAGCCAACCTGACGTCAGGTCCATCGTGAAAGCCAATAATATTTCGGTAAGGCAGAACCGGTGTTCGTATTTTGTCATTTATCTTAACCCGAAAGCCGCTTTCTTTAGGGAACGAACGTCCCTTTTCTTTGGCAACGGGGAGCTTTTGTGGATGTATTTCTGGCAATTCTTTACTTGTGAACGTGCCCTGCGATGGGCGCATTTCAATCCAGCCTTGTGCATCGAGTTCTTCATATGCACTTACCAGAGTTTTGCGGTGCACATTTAATATTTCCGCCATGATCCTTGTGCCCGGCAACTTTATGCCCGGCCCAATTCTTCCTTTCTTGATTTCCTGGATCATCGCATTTGCTATCTGCAAATAAATAGGAGTGTCGCAGTCTTTTTGTATTTGAATTATTGTCTTCCAGGGAAGCATAGTGGACTACTTGGGTGTCATATTTATAGATCAAAGGTAGTCCATTCGCTGAATGTCTCATTAGGCTTTTCGAACACTTCTCCCTCAAACCGGGTATGCACCTTCGAAAAATGGTGATTGATCCGACGCTATTTTCAATTCAATTTTGGAAAAAAAATAGCGATGCTGACAGTCTTACCAACAAACTATAACACCAATTCGATGCAAACGCTTGTCAAAAAGTTTCCATTTCCAGATACCGCAGAGCATTCGCTTATATTTAGTATGATTCCGATCGCGCTCTCTAACGTTCCCTTTCATAATAATACCAAATCAATCACGCGTTACTTCGCCGAAGATTTTCCTTTCCACCTGGCCGTGCATGAAGTTTCACCGGTGACTGTACCTCCGATAGAATATACAGAACCCCATCTGCATGAAGATTGGGATGAGATTAATCTTATTATTTCTCAACATGATCTTCTTTACAGAATACAACTCGACGATGAAAAATATACAGTGACTAATAACTCATCTATTTGGATTCCGCGAGGGACTGTCCATGCGGCGAATGTTCTGAGAGGTTCAGGTTATTTTATCACCATCCGTGTTCAGTAGCCAGGCTCCAAATAATTGTTCAAAATATTTTTCAATCATTTCTAATCAACCATTTATCAATTATGAAAAAATTGCTTATCGCCGCCGGCATTTTTGCCTTGATTTCGCTTACGATTACAGATCAACTCACGGGTACGTGGGAAACCAAGCTATCGCCGAAGGGAAATGTAACCCGCGTTGTATTTAAATCAGACTATACTTTTGAGGGATTTATCAACAAGAAACCTTTCGTCACAGGTAAATACACATTTGAGAATGATGTATTTTCTTTTGTAGATAATGGATGCGATGGCAAGAAAGGAGTATACAAAATTGTCTTTTTCAGCAACTCTGACTCGATCAGGTTCGAGTCGGTTAACGATAGTTGCGAGGAAAGAAGAAATGGAATGATTAGGACAGTTTTGGGAAGAGTGAAATAAGCCATCTATGAAAAAGTATGTGTGCTTTATCGTGCCAAGTATAGCAGTCGTCGTCATACATACTTCTTTCACTGGCAGCGGACCCTCGACGAAGGCAGAATTAGGAAAACTTCTATTTTTTGATCCGATACTTTCAAAAGATAGAACCATCAGTTGCGCAAGTTGCCACAAGCCCGAGTTTGCTTTTGCAGATACGGGCGTTGTAAGCCTCGGCGTAGGAGGCAGCAAGGGATCGCGGAATACTCCTTCCGCTATGAATTTATCATTACAACGCATCTTCTTTTGGGACGGTCGTGCAAAGACTCTGGAAGAACAGGCTTTAGCACCAATTGAAAATCCTGTCGAAATGAATCTCCCTGTCGCTCATGCTGTACTTCGCCTGAAGCAAAGCGATGACTACAATAATTATTTCAAGGCGATATTCAACAGCGAACCAACGGCGTCGAACCTGGCGGTCGCTTTGGCAGCATTTGAACGGACGCTGGAAACTGTTGAGAGCCCTTTTGATCAATGGAAATTTTCCGATGATTCAAACGCCGTCGGCGATGCCGTCAAGAGAGGCTTTGCGATTTTTAATAGTAAAGGAAAGTGTGTTAAATGTCATTTTGGTGCAGACTTTACAACAAATGAATTTCGAAATATAGGCCTCTTTAATTCCAAAGAATTAAATGACAGTGGACGTATTGTGATATCCGGTCAGCCCGGGGACCTGGGAAAATTCAAAGTGCCATCGCTTCGTAACATCGCCATGACGGGCCCCTATATGCACAATGGTATGTTCAAAAATCTGAGACAGGTCATCGATTTTTATAATGAACCGGATAAGGTTATTCCCAATTCACTCAACCGCGACAGCGTACTATCAAAACCGCTTGGTTTAACTGAAAAGGACAAAACTGATCTCGAGGCCTTTCTGCTTTCACTTACTGACAGAAGATTCTCTTTGTCAGAGCATGGATACTAACTTTTCATGCGAGATTCAACCTACGGGTTCAGGATAGGATTCCTTCCCCCAACCTGCCGGTACGCCATCCCAAACTCGATAAGGTCAAATTTAGCTAAACATTATATAAAAATATATGTAATACTAATTAGTTGAATTAATAGTCCTCGTGATGCTTTTTTGTTATCTATTGAATAAAAAAGTGCGAAGCTTTTGGTTCACGTCAAAATGTTTGCTAATATTGTCTAGGCTAGATTATATGTAATTATTTGTAATGTTTAGTCGTAGTGACATTACAAATTGCTCGATCAATCGCTTTAACACTTAAAAACTTTCTCATGAACCAAAATGGTAAGTCAACCATTGTGGTCGTAGGCAATGGCATGGTTGGTCACAAGCTTTGCGAAAAGCTGATTAAAAAGTCTTTCAACTTCAATATTGTCGTTTTCGGGGAAGAATCACGTCCCGCTTATGACAGGGTTCATTTAAGCGAGTTCTTCAATGGAAAGTCTGCTGATGACTTAAGCATGTCAGGATTCGCCTGGTATGCCGAAAATGGTATCACGTTACATCTCGGCGATCCAATCAAATCGGTTGATCGTCATTCGAAGAAAATCTATTCTTTTAAGGGTTATGAGCAATCATATGATTACCTGGTTTTGGCAACCGGTTCGTCAGCGTTCGTTCCGAATATTCCCGGCGTGGAAAAAAATGGAGTGTTTGTATACCGGACTATAGAAGATCTCGAATTAATACAGTCTTACAGTCACAAAGCAAATCGCGCCGCTGTAATAGGCGGTGGATTGTTAGGCCTTGAGGCTGCAAAAGCGTTGTTAGACTTAGGAATAAAAGAAGCACATGTGGTAGAATTCGCACCACGTCTCATGCCTCGTCAGATCGATGATGCTGGCAGTATGATGCTTCAATCAAAGTTGGAGGAGTTGGGAGTACAAATTCATTTGAATAAAAATACCACAGCGATAGATGGCAATGGAAAAATCGAAGGTCTCAGGTTCGCTGACAATTCATATTTGCCGATCGACATGCTCGTGATTTCGGCTGGAATTAAACCCAGGGATGAATTGGCGAAAATGTCAGGTCTCGAGGTTGGAAATCGCGGGGGCATAGTCGTGAACGAGCAATGCCAGACAAACGACGAAAACATTTTTGCTATCGGCGAATGCGCATTATATAATGGAATGATATATGGCCTGGTAGCTCCAGGGTATGAAATGGCCGAAGTGGTTGCTTCCGGATTATGCGGCGCTCGTAAATCATTTACTGGTTTTGACATGAGCACCAAGCTTAAATTGATTGGAGTGGACGTTGCGAGTTTCGGTGATGCTTTTGTTTCAGAACCGGATTGTCGAACCATTGTACTGGAAGATAAACACAAACGGATCTATAAAAGGATCAACATTAGCAATGATGGTAAATTCTTGCTTGGCGGTATTCTCATCGGCGAAGCAGGATCTTACAACATGTTATTACAAACAGTCAATAATAAAATTGTGATTCCTCCGGATCCCGAAGACCTCATTCTTGGAGCGCGCGGTGAGTCAGGTGAAAAAAGTGGCGCAGGTGTAATGAGTTTGCCGGATGAAGCGTTGATCTGCTCCTGCGAAGCAATTTCAAAAGGCACTATCTGCGATGCGATAACCGAAGAAAATCTATCAAGTGTAGAAGCACTAAAGAAATGTACCAAGGCTGGTACTGGTTGCGGTGGATGTGTTCCCATGGTTAAAGATCTTTTACTAGGCACAATGAAAGCGAATGGTGTATATGTAAAAAACATTATCTGTGAGCATTTTGATTATTCGCGTCGGGAGTTGTTCGACCTCGTAAAGATTAATTCCATCAAAACATACGACGGCGTATTGGAACATTTTGGGAGAGGTGATGGCTGCGAAATTTGTAAGCCGGCCGTAGCCAGCATTCTGGCGAGTTTATGGAATGACCTCATCCTTAAACAGGAAACAATCCAGGATAGCAATGACCGTTTCCTTGCAAATATCCAAAAAGGGGGAACGTATTCCGTGGTGCCCCGTATTGCAGGAGGTGAAATCACCCCCGATAAACTGATTGTCATAGGTCAGGTAGCGAAAAAATATAACCTCTACACAAAAATCACGGGTGGTCAGCGTATAGACTTATTCGGCGCACATTTGAGCGATCTGCCGGATATATGGGAAGAATTAATAGAGGCAGGTTTTGAAAGCGGGCATGCCTATGGCAAATCACTTCGTACTGTGAAAAGTTGTGTCGGAAGCACCTGGTGTCGTTTTGGCCTGCACGACAGCGTTAGTTTCGCGATTGAAGTGGAGAACAGGTATAAAGGATTGCGAGCCCCGCATAAATTAAAAGGAGGTGTATCTGGCTGCGTCAGGGAATGTGCAGAAGCGCAGAGCAAGGATTTTGGAATTATAGCCACGGAAAAAGGTTGGAATTTATATGTGTGTGGAAATGGTGGATCGAAGCCGCAGCATGCGCAATTACTTGCATCGGATATTGATAAGAAGACATGCCTCAGATACCTCGATCGGTTCCTGATGTTTTATCTAAAAACAGCGGATCCTTTAACACGCACAGCCACCTGGCTGAATAAGATGGAAGGAGGGATGAGCTATCTAAAAAATGTGATCGTTAATGATAGTCTGGGTATTGCCGCAGAGCTGGAATTTGCAATGGAGCATCATATCAATACCTATCAGTGCGAATGGAAGGCGGCTATACAAAATCCGGAAATTAGAAAAAGGTTTAATCATTTTGTCAATGCTCCAAACGAAAAAGATCCGAATGCGCAATTTGTGTCGATGCGGGAACAGGTGAAGGCGAAGGAATGGTGATTTAGTCGGGAGTCTTGAGTCGGGAGTCGGGAGTCATGAGTGGTTAGTGATCAGTTGTGAGTTCTGAGTTTTGCGCTTTGCGTTTTGCCTGCTGCGTTTTGCGTTCAGCGGTTTCGAAAGTTAGAAAGAAATTTAAAATAATTAATTATGTACGAACTGCAATCTCTTGCGTTGAGTGATTCCATTACTTCGAAAACAGAAGTTAGCAAATGGTTTTTTGCGTGTTATGCGGATGATGTACCAGAGAATGGTGGAGTTTGTGTGAAACATAACGATGAACAGCTTGCCGTTTTTAATTTCAGCCGGCGCGGTGAATGGTTTGCGACTCAGAATCTTTGTCCTCATAAGCAGCAAATGGTACTATCGCGGGGAATGATCGGGAGTACAGGTGTTCATTGTGAACCCAAAGTCGCATGCCCATTTCACAAAAAAACATTTTCATTGATAACGGGCGAATGTCTCAGCGGTGATGAGTACCAGATCAAAACTTATCCCGTAAAAGTGATCGGCGGAAAAGTGTATATCAGCACATCAAAACAAGATTAGGCTTCTGAGGTGTAACTTAGCGTTATGCCTGAAGTCAGTGAATTGTTTATTTATCCAATCAAATCCCTTAGGGGTATATCCGTTCTATCGGCAAAAGTTACAGATCGGGGCTTTGAGTTCGATAGGAGGTGGATGTTGATCGACTCAGATAATAACTTTCTCTCCCAAAGAGAATCTCCCGAGATGGCCCTGTTGCAAGTGCAATTATCGGATGAAAGTCTGACTGTACAACATACATTAGACAAGAAAGAAACTGCTCGTATTCCGCTGCCAGGAGAATCCACACAAACTATTACCGTGCAGGTATGGAGTGATCGGTGTAAAGCACAATTGGTAAGCCCTGAAGTGGATGAGTGGTTTTCGGACATGCTCTCTTTAGACTGCAGGCTGGTGTATATGCCTGATTCTTCAAAACGCAGAGTTGATACACGATATGCCTCTAAAGGAGAAATAACAAGTCTTTCAGATGGATATCCCTTCCTTATCATCGGTCAATCGTCGCTGGATGATCTAAATGCACGTCTGCAAGAGCCTTTGCCAATTAACAGGTTTCGGCCGAATATCGTATTTACCGGTGGAGAACCTTTCCAGGAAGACATTATGGAACACTTTAGCATAAATGATATCGAGTTTTTTGGTGTGAAGAAGTGTGCTCGTTGTGTTATCACTACAATAAACCCGGATAATTGTATCAAATCGAAAGAGCCTCTTAAGACTTTATCGACTTATCGCGAGAACAACAACAAGGTATATTTTGGTCAGAACCTGTTGCACAAGGGCGAAGGGAAAATTACTCGTGGCGATCGGATCATTATTCATCAGTTAAAGCAAACGAATTAAATCATCATTGCGAATCACACTTGGATGCGGGATATCACACATAAACAAATCACACTAAGAACTGCCAGGGCAATCGGGATTGTCTTCTGTTCACCATCAACGATTGAGCTGATTGAAACAGATCAATTACCAAAGGGTAATTTATTTGATGTAGCTAAAGCAGCCGCATTCATCGGGGCAAAAAGTACTCCCCAATTATTGCCTCACTGCCATCCGGTAACGATCGACGGAATGGATGTTCAATTTGAGTTTTTGAAGAAAGAAATTCATAGTGAGTACTTTGGTGAAGAAGTTTTTTCCCGGACTGGCATAGTGATAACGGGAGAAGCAAAATCTATTGGGCGAACCGGCATTGAAATGGAAATGCTTACGGGTATATCTGTGGCAGCATTAGAAATATACGATATGCTCAAACCAGTTGATACAGGTTTGGAAATCGGAAATATCAGGTTACTGGAAAAGAAAGGCGGTAAAAGCGATCGAAAAAAATATTTTGCAAGCGCCCCGGTATGTGCGGTATTGGTTTGTTCAGATTCTACTGCGCAAGGTAATCGCGAAGACAGCAGTGGTAAGTTAATCCAGTCAATGCTTCAGGAAGTAAAAGCAAACGTAAAACATTACAAGATACTTCCCGATGATAAGAAAAAGATACAGCAACAGATCAGGGAGTGGGTCGAAGAGGATGTTCATTTCATTTTTACCACCGGTGGTACCGGCTTAGGTCCGAGAGATAATACAACTGCTGCCGTGAAAGAAATAATAGAACGGGATGCAGACGGAATTACAGAGGCTATGCGCGGCTATGGTCAGATGCGTACACCTCTGGCCATGATGAGTCGGGGTGTAGCGGGATCTATCGCTGAAACATTGATTATAACTTTGCCAGGAAGCACCGACGGCGCACGCGAAAGTTTAGAAGCAATACTTCCAGCGGTGTTTCATGCACGGAAGATGATGAAGGGCGGCGGTCATTAATGTTTTAAATGGATGATGATCAGCCAACCCGCCTACTTTGCCTTCGCGTAGCTACGACGAAGCAAAGCCGGCAGGCGGGTGTGATGATAGCGATTAGCCAATAAATTGTTCTTCTCAGTGCCCGTAAATTTTGATTGAGTTATGATTAGTTTTTCTGAAGCACAACAATTGGTTCTGGAACAGGCGCGATCATTTGGTAATGAAAAAGTTTCATTAGATAGCGCGGCGGGAAGAGTAATTTCGGAAACGATCATTGCAGATCGGGACTATCCCCCTTTTAATAGGGCAGCAATGGATGGATATGCAATCAGGCAAACAGACTGGGATATTGGCATTCGCGCCTTTCTTATCACGGAAGTGCTTTTTGCGGGAAGCGTACACAAATCAGGAATCGGAAAAGGCGAATGCTACAAGATAATGACCGGAGCTTCGGTTCCAGAATCAGCAGATGCTATTATCAGGAGAGAAGATGTTACAGAGCGGTCAGACAGAATTGAGTGTTTGATTGATGACGTAAAACCTTACCAGCATATAGCGCAGCGTGGAGGAGATCTGCGAAAGGATGCCGTTATATTTTCGAGTGCCGTCTTATGTTCAGCTGCTAATGTTGCAGTACTTGCATCGATTGGTAAATATGAAGTAATAGTAGCGAAGTTGCCTCGGGTTTCCATCATAACCACAGGCGACGAAATCGTTGACATTGACAGGGCAGTTAGCCAGGTGCAAATAAGAAATAGCAACCGTCATGTCTTGAAAGTTTGTTTAAAAAAGTGGAACATTGTTCCGGTTACTTGTGTACATGTTCAGGATCTGGTTCATGAAATAGAATTGGCAATTGCGGGGGCTTTATCATCAGATATGATAATAATATGCGGTGGTGTTTCAGCAGGAGACGCGGATTATGTGCCCGACGTTTTGCATAAAGTGGGTGGCGAAAAGATATTTCATAAGGTTGCGATCAAACCGGGGAAGCCAATATGGTTTGGCAAGTTTAAAAATGGATCAACGGTGTTTGCGCTGCCCGGTAATCCGTTATCATGTTTGGTTACTTATAAATTGTTTATTGAATACTTCCTGGTTCATTCGTTTGGCTTGGGAGAACCGTTCCAATTAGCGCTCCCTTTGAAAGGTACGAGATCAAAAAAAAGTCAATTGGATGAATTCTTTCCAGTTAATATCGCAGGAACGCCCTCAAGTTATACAACGATTCCTTTTAATGGGTCAGGTGACATTACCGCAGCTCTTTGCGCGACGGCGATAGCAAGGCATCCGGCTATGATGCCGGAATTGTCAGAGAATACTATCGTAAATGCCTACCCGCTTCTCTGAAGGAAGTTATATGTAAACATCAGTTGCTTTTACGCCGTTGATTCACTTGTCAACCGGATTAATTTTTCTGGATCAGTGATAGCAATGTTTTTTCCTGCGACGCCGATTATATTGTCATTTATTAGTTCATTCATAATACGGAAAACCGTTTCGTAGGTAGTGCCAGCAAATGAGGCCAGGTCTTGTCGACTTAAAACAATATCAATAAAGCCGTCACTTGACACACCAAAACGTTCTTTGAGAGTTAAAAGTGACTGAGCCAAGCGACCTTTAACCGACATATGCGCCAGGTTGCGCATTTTCCTTTCCGACACCTGCAGTTCTTCCGCGAAAAACATCATCAGCTGGTAGGTAAATTCATGGTTTACCCGAAGCGTGGTGAGGAAAAATGGAAGGTCAATGAAACAAACCGTTGCTGGCTCAATAGCAGTTGCCGACACGGGATATACGGTATCGTTTCCTAATCCTCTATGACCAACGATTGCTCCCTGGTTTGCAAACCGCACAATAAGTTCCTTGTCGCCCCATTTTTTATGAACTTTTACTTTGCCTGCATACACAAAATAGACCCCCGTCACCTTATCCCCTTCTTCAAACAGTGTTTCACCTTT
Source organism: Flavitalea sp. (assembly GCA_036742645.1). Lineage (GTDB taxonomy): Bacteria > Bacteroidota > Bacteroidia > Chitinophagales > Chitinophagaceae > Flavitalea. The sequence continues at coordinate 27,264 of DAINQQ010000010.1, read as the reverse complement.
CCTTACATTAAAAGTTTGTCGATTGGCATCAATAGCAGGAAGCCATTCTTTGAGGCATAGCTTACAAAAAAAACAACTTTTTAAATCACAGTCATGTTTACTCCGCTTCATATATTTTTAAACTTAATTTATACCCTTCACGTACTGTCTTTGTCTGCTCATAGGTTATCAACTTCTCTGAAAATAAATAATTAGGTCATTAACAATCGATTAGCAGGCAGGTAAAACCTGCGCCTCCTAACCTTCCCGGCTAACTTTCGACAACAATACGAAGGATTCAACAATGAACCATACATATTAGTAAAATAAATATGATTTTTGCTGCAATGAAACCCAAAATTAAAAGGAAATATTCGTATATTTATGTTGCAGGTCACACAAAGGGCAAAAATTGAAATTGAAAATGGGAAATTTGTATTAAATGAGTATTTGTTTTAATATTAAGTATTTCCGATTCACTTTTGCCGCCTGAACTTCGCCAGGAAACTCTGGTTTTTCTTTCGGCGTTCTACGATTGTTTGCATAATTAACATTAGAAAATTTGGTGTTAAAACTTTTGCGTTAATGTCATTTATATGTTGCAAACAATATTTCCTCACCAAATTCATTCACATGCCAAAACCTTTCACAATAATGCTTAAATAAAAATGCCCCGTCAGGAGTCGTAGTCCATAACGGGGTGAATGTTTCAAATCGCTTTAACAACTTAAAACTAACTCAATGTACAGAAAATCTTTTATTGCTTCTGTTGGAGTATTGCTGTTTTTTTCGCTTCAAATCCCTTTTCGCGTAACGGCCCAGTTCTCCTTATCAGGTCAGATACGCCCGCGTACCGAGGTTCGCAACGGCTTAGGTAACCTGGTTCTAAAAGGCTCAAAATCTGCTGTTTTTACTTCGCAAAGAACCCGACTTTCATTTGGATACAAGTGGGATCGATTAACATTCGGAGTGTCTATCCAGGACGTTCGGGTATGGGGACAGGACGCCTCATCAATTTCAAATGCGGATGGAAACAAGTTAATGTTACACGAAGGCTGGGCCGATTTGACACTTACAAATAGAGCAGACACAACGATCAAGTTTAACCTGCTTGACTTGATGTCGCTGAAAATCGGGCGCCAGGAATTAATATATGATGATGCACGATTATTGGGAAACCTGGATTGGTTACAACAAGGGCGACGCCACGACATGGTATTGTTGAAAACAGTGCATAAAGGATACCAGGTAGATTTAGGATTCGCTTATAACCAAAATAGCGACGCTTTTGGAATCACGACCACGTCTTACGTTCCAGCTAACGTTCCCCCTTATGTCAAAAATTCGTTGGGATACCTCGTCCCGACACCTGCCGGGCTTCTTCCGCTCACTAGCGCTGGGAACGCGTCCACTAATAGCATCAAAACAGGAAGCCCCGTGTGGATGAATCCTCCAAGTACGAATGGTGCTACTCAGGATTACAAAACTTTTACCAGTCTTTATATCAGTCGCAAATTTGACCAGACTAAATTCTCCGGCCTTTTCTTCAATGATAATTTTGGGAAATACAAATTAGATTCCGTAGGTAGCGCATCTACCGGTTACGTCTACGGAAGACGTTTTGTATCTGCGGGTCCTTCCGACGTATTCGACTACTCCGGATTAAACCGTCGTTACACGTACGGACTGATGGTAAATCACACCATTGGCAATGCATCGGGTTTCGGAAAAATTGCTTTACAGGCGGCCTATTACGCGCAATCCGGCAAGAACCGTGACGGAGTAAATATGAAAAAGGCCTTTCATTATACAGCATCCGCAACTTATCAAAAAGGTAAATTTAGCATCACTCCTGGGTACGACGTATTGAGCGGAAATGACGCCTCCACACTGGAAGATGAAAAATTCGACCCGTTGTACGGAACTCCACACAGGCATTGGGGTTATATGGATTACTTCTACGCCGGCACAGGTTCACCCGCTGGCGGGCTTAACAATCCATACCTGAAATTAAAGTATACAGGCAACGCTATTTCTCTTGGGGCCGATTTTCACAACTTCTTTTTAAATACCGATATGAAAAAGGGGGACGGCTCTTTCATTAAAAAGCAATTGGGAAATGAACTGGATTTCATAGTCAATTACAACATGAACAAGTTCACAAACATCGAACTAGGGTATGCAACCATGTTGGCTACAGGCAGCATGCCTTTTGCCAAAGGCCAGGCGACAACGGAAAACTCTGCCGATGCCTACAGGCGATCGGGAAATTGGTTTTATGCAATGATCCGTTTAGCACCCGATTTTTTCTATTCCAAACCTGTTGCTATCAAGCAGTGAATCACCCTTAAAAATTATGAGTATGAAACGCACACTTAATAAATCATCTTTTATAGTTTTTTCTTTTTTTCTTGTTGCAATATTCAATCCCGCACTACACGCAAATTCCCCAAAACGGATCGTAAAACTCGGTTTCATAGCACTGACTGACTGTGCTCCGCTGGTTATTGCGAAGGAACTGGGTCTATTTGCAAAGTATGGTGTAGAGGTCCAGGTCACCAAGGAAGCTTCGTGGGCTGTTATCCGTGATAAGATCCTCAATGGTGAATTGGATGGTGCACACTGTTTATTTTCCATGCCATTCTCTGTGTATATGGGCATCGGGGGCAAAGCTGGTTCTGAGATGAAGATTGCCATGGTGCTAAATAACAATGGCCAGGCAATAACTCTATCGAAAGATTTTTGTGGCCTTGTTGGATTCAAGGATATCAAAAAAGTCGCTGCCGCTGTTAAAAATGTTCAGGCCAGGAAGGAAGTAACATTTGCAATGACTTTTCCGGGTGGCACACATGATATATGGTTAAGGAATTGGTTGGCTGCCTGTGGCATTAATTCCAAATCAGTTGGAATAATCACAATTCCACCGCCTCAAATGGTGGCCAATATGCGCGTGGATAATATGGAAGGCTATTGTGTGGGTGAGCCGTGGAATGGAGTTGCGGCAACACAAAACATCGGCTTCACGCATATAGCAAGCCAGGATATCTGGAAGAACCATCCTGAAAAAGCGCTTGTAGTCAACAAATCTTTTGCTGAGACCGATAAGACCGACCTCGTAAACGTAATGAAAGCCATCATTGAAGCGAGCAAATGGCTAGATGTAATGGCTAATCGAAAAAAGGCAGCAGCATTTTTGAGTAAGCCAAATTATGTAAATGCTCCTGTTCAGGTGATCGAAGCGAGACTGATGGGTTCTACGGATCTTGGCTGTGATCTCGGGGTACAAAAATACAAAGACGATTATATGCTTTTTTATAACAATGGCAACGTAAATGCTCCCAGGTTATCATACGGAATCTGGTTTTTGGCGCAGTACGTTAGGTTCGGTTATTTAGTCACTCCGCCAAACTATAAGCAGATCGCCGAAAAATTAATCATGGAAGATCTATATGCAGAAGTTGCAAAAAGCATGGGAATAGCTGTACCTGCAGATGATATGAAGCCTTTCAAAACAACTCTTGAAACAATAACGTTCGATCCGAACAATCCGGCTGCATACGTTTCAGCTGCAAAAAAATGATTGTTTGTACTTTTTTAAAATCTGAAATAATGGAAAGCATAAATAATATTTTCTCTCTTAAGTCTTTGAAATCTGTTCTCTACTTTCTTGGTAGTATGATTTTGCTGGGAGGAATATGGGAGCTCATTTCACGGATAACGAACAATGAAGTTCCATCGCCGTCCAACACATTAAGCGTATTTAAAGAAGTGATGCAAAATCCGTTTCAAGATGATCCTGACTATAAAGGCATCGGTACAAAATTGTTAAGCTCTTTAAGTCGTGTAGGCATTGGCTTTGGCCTGGGAAGCCTGGTAGCGATCCCCCTGGGCCTGATCATGGGATCCAGTAAACCTGTGATGAACATCTTTAATCCGATTGTTCAAATATTACGGCCGGTATCACCCCTGGCCTGGTTTCCCTTAGGACTCGCAATTTTCCAGGACTCGCCTAAGGCAAGCATCTTCATGATCTTCGTTTGCGCTTTATGGCCTACAGTTATCAATACTGCAGTAGGAGCATCATCTATTTCGCAGGATCATAAAAATGTGGGTAAGGCTTTTGGCTTCTCAACCTGGAAGTATATAACAAAGATCATGTTGCCGTTCACTTTACCACATATAGTAACGGGGTTAAGACTTTCAATTGGCGTTGCATGGATGGTGATTGTTGCCGGGGAGATGCTTTCAGGCGGGATGGGTTTAGGATATTTTGTGTGGGAGGAAGGATTTAACGGAGGAAGCGTGGCAAAAATACTCGTAGCCATTATCATTATTGGCGTTGTTGGATTACTGTTAGATAGGTGTTTTACACAGTTGCAAAAGAGGTTCACATATTCCATTTAATTAATTAAAATCGACTTTATATGAGTAATACCGAGTCCGTCGTTGCTCCTTTTATCGATGTTGCAGACAACATACTTAAACCTGTTTTAGAAACTCCTACGAGCATTGATATCTCCAATGTTTCAGTCAGCTTCAAAACATCAAAAGGTATCTATACGGCAGTAAAGGATATTAATCTTACTGTAAAAAAAGGTGAAATCATTTCTCTAATCGGACATTCCGGTTGTGGCAAATCCACCCTCATGAGTACTATCAGTGGAATGATCAAACCAACACAAGGCGAAGTTTATGCGAACAATAAAAAAGTCATGAAACCCGGCCCGGACAGAGGCATCGTGTTTCAAAATTATTCACTGCTTCCATGGATGAGTGTATACAAAAATATCTATGAAGCTATCGATTCCGTATTACATGATTTGAATAGGTCAGAAAAAAAGGAACTCGTGGAAGATAATTTGAAGATGGTTAACCTCTGGGATCACAAAGACAAATTACCCGGCCAATTATCTGGCGGAATGAAGCAGCGTGTTGCTATCGCCAGGGCCTTTGCGATCAATCCAGCCATTCTCTTACTCGATGAACCTTTTGGCGCATTGGACGCATTAACAAAGAGCTCTATGCATGTTGAGTTATTGAAGCTCTGGAATCTCGACAACAGAGAGAAAACCATTGTCATGGTCACACATGATATCGAGGAAGCCATTTTTCTCTCAGACAGGGTAGTCGTGATGAACACCGGCCCGGCCGCCACAATTAAGGAGATTGTTGATGTTCCTCTGAGTCGCCCACGGAATAAAAAAGATATCATTCATAGTTCAGAATATATGACGATACATGACAGGCTATTGAATCTTCTGATAGACAAATTTTCGATTGATGATATAAAAGATATTAGGAAAACCGCATAACACTCCCTGTGAATGGGTATCTGAAACTTCAATAAATCACTAATCAGTGAATATGACTAAGCCACTACAGAAATTAAAAATTCTAAGTATCCGTGGGATACAAATGCGAACATTTCATATAACCTGGTTTACTTTTTTTATATGTTTTTTTGGTTGGTTCGGTATCGCGCCTCTTATGCCGGTTGTACGCGAGACCTTGCATCTTACAAAGGATCAGGTTGGAAATATCACGATCGCGTCAGTTTCTGCCACAATTATTGCCAGACTAATCATAGGACATCTTTGTGATACTTTAGGTCCACGTTTATCATATACTATTCTGTTACTAATAGGGGCGATACCTGTCATCGGTATAGGGTTAGCAAATAGTTACGAAAGCTTCTTACTGTTTCGTTTAGCGATAGGCATTATCGGTGCCTCTTTTGTGATTACTCAATTTCATACGTCCGTGATGTTTGCGCCTAATATTGTAGGTACTGCAAATGCTGTTGTGGGAGGGTGGGGTAATCTTGGCGGTGGCGTTACCAACTTAGTAATGCCATTGATTGCTGCAGCATTTGTCGCACTTGGATATATTGATAAAGGAAATTCATGGAGATACGCCATGATTGTACCCGGAATTCTTCTTTTCGTTATGGCGTTCGTCTATTATAAGTACACTAAGGACACACCTGCGGGGAACTACAAAGAAATTCCACGTGATAAACAATCAAAGAAGAAAGGAACCTTTCTAATTGCATTAAAGGATTATAGAACATGGGTACTAACGATCGCTTACGCTGCCTGTTTCGGAATAGAGATCACAGTTGATAATGTTGCAGCGATATTTTTTGTCGATCATTACCACGCATCTCTCATTGCTGCTGGAGCCCTGGCAGGAATATTTGGCTTTATGAACATTTTCGCGCGTGCGCTGGGCGGGATATTTAGCGACAAGGTTGGAAAACGCTATGGCCTAAAAGGAAAAGGATTATTGCTGGCAGGATTTCTTGTTTTGGAGGGCGTTGGAATTGTTCTGTTTGCGAAGGCAGGAAGCCTTGGCATGGCTATCGCGTGCATGTTGTTTTTTGCCCTATTTCTAAAAATGGCTAACGGTGGCACTTACTCGATCGTGCCATTCATTAACAAAGAGGCAATTGGAAGTGTTGCAGGAATCGTCGGCGCAGGTGGCAATATAGGGGCAATGCTCGTGGGCTTTTTATTCAAATCAAGTGCCATCAGTTATGCAACCGCGTTCCTGTACATAGGAGTAGGCGTTGTTACTATAGGACTCATTGTATTATTAGCGCATCTCAGACCTGTACAGAAAAAAGCATTTGTAATGGCGGAATCTGCTTTGCAAAGAGCATGAGGAAATGTTAGATGTATGAGTTACGAAGTACGAAATACGAATGTAAAGTATGAGCCGTGAAGTGCGAATGGTAAATCCGACAATGAAATACAAAGTATTAATATCACGTGTTACGAGGTAGTGAGAGGTGACGAGTCAACGAGAATTGCAATATGAAAGTTTGTTGGCGCTATGTTGCAGTACTTAAGAGTAAAATAGAATAGTGTTATAAACCCGAAAGAATATTCATGGCAGTTGATCCACAAAATTTTACCAGTACCTGCTGCTATTGCGGTGTAGGCTGTGGTGTGGTTGTGCATAAGGATAAGAAAGGGAACGTGTCAGTCCAGGGCGATAAAGATCATCCCGTGAACCGGGGAATGCTGTGCAGTAAGGGGATCAACCTTCAATATACGGTTAACGATAAAACTGATCGCCTACTGTACCCGCAGATGCGTTATAACAAAAATATGCCTCTGCAAAGAGTTAACTGGCAGGATGCTCTGCAACGAACTGCTGCTGTCTTCAAAACCTTCATTAAAAAATACGGACCTGATTCTGTAGCATTTTACATTTCAGGTCAGTGTTTAACTGAAGAATACTATGTGATAAATAAACTGGTGAAAGGATTTATTGGTACCAATAACATTGATACCAATTCCCGTCTTTGTATGAGCAGCGCTGTAGCAGCATATAAAGCGTCGCTAGGGGAAGATAGTGTTCCTGTTTGTTATGATGATATTGAATTGGCAGATTGTTTCTTTGTTACTGGTGCAAATCCGGCATGGTGTCATCCGATCATTTGGAGAAGAGTAGAGGCACATAAATCCGCAAATCCGCATGTCAAGATTATTGTTGTGGATCCACGTAAAACGGACACCTGTTCCATAGCAGATCTTCATCTCCAGATCAACCCTGGAACAGACGTCACGCTTAATCATGCAATTGGAAGATGTTTAATCGAAAACGGTGATATTGATGTTGAATTCATAAAACACCACACCGAAGGATTTGAAAAGTATAAAGAAATTATTTTTTCAAAAACTATCCGTGAAGCGGCAGAAATATGCGGAATTCAGCAGGATGATATTTTGTTGGCAGCACAATACATCGGTAACGCCAGGGGATTTCTTACGATGTGGACAATGGGATTAAACCAGAGCGCAATTGGTGTAAATAAGAATCTGAGCTTGATCAATCTCAATCTCATTACGGGTCATATAGGTAAACCGGGGTCAGGTCCATTTTCATTGACAGGTCAGCCAAATGCCATGGGTGGCCGTGAGGTGGGTGGACTTGCAAATCTACTTCCGGCACATCGAAATCTTGCGAATGCTGAGCATCGGGAAGAAGTGCAGAAGTTTTGGAATGGTGCTGTCATCTCAGACAAGCCAGGTCTGACAGCCACGGAAATGTTTGAAGCTCTACATGACGGACGGTTAAAAGCGATCTGGATTATTTGTACAAATCCACTCGTAAGTTTACCAAATGCGAAGATAGTTGAGGAAGGCCTGAAGAAAGCTAAGTTTGTAATAGTTCAGGATATAAGTAATAAGCCAGAGACCCTGGCTTATGCAGACGTGATTTTGCCTGCGGCGACATGGGCAGAAAAGGAAGGAACAATGACGAACAGCGAAAGGCGAATCAGTTATCTCAACAAAATAGTCGATGCTCCCGGGGAAGCTTTGCCAGATACAGAGATCATTTACCGGTTCGCACAAATAATGGGTTATAAAGGCTTCAATTTTCCTGATTACAACGCCATATACAAAGAGCACGCAGCACTCACAGGAGGAACAAACATAGATATCACCGGATTGGACTATGATATCATCAAAAAGAAAAAAACAGTCCAATGGCCGTATAAAGCAGGCGAGCAGGGAAGCGGCACATTAAGATTATTTACTGATAAGGTATTTTACACACCATCAAAAAAAGCAATTATTCATGGTGTACCGGATATCTTAACAAGTGAAAAACCGAATGAGGATTTTCCGTTGATCCTCACTACAGGCCGTATACGTGATCAATGGCATACGATGAGCAAAACGGGGAAGGTGAATAAATTGATGCAGCACATTTCCAACGCCTTTGTTGAAATCCATCCTGCGGATGCAAGGCGGCTAAATATTGTTGATGAATCACTGGTAGTTGTTACATCCCGCCGGGGTGAAGTTAGAGTGAAGGCCAAAATCTCAGCGGCGATTAAAAAAGGTGTCGTGTTTCTGCCAATGCACTGGGGAAAAATATTGGGAAATGATTTAAATAGGGCAAATAATGTTACGAGTGACCTTGTAGATCCGGTTTCAAAGGAGCCTGATTTTAAGTTCTGCGCAGCTAAGGTTGAAAAATATAAAAAACCAAGACAACGCATTGTCGTAGTTGGTGCAGGAGCTGGCGCTTTTGGTTTTGTGCAATCGTTTCGCGCTATCAACGAAATAGACGAAGTTGTAATATTCAGCAAGGAAAACTTTCCCTTTTACAATCGCGTGATGTTGCCTGACTATATTAGTGGTGTTAAAAGTTGGGATCAGCTGATAAAGATGAAAGAATCAGAGGAACACGGATATAATATAAAATTGCACAAAGGAGTCAGTATTGAAAAGATCGATCGGAAAAATAAGTGCGTCATTGATTCAAAAGGACAAACTACTTATTATGACATTTTGATTCTGGCTACAGGAAGTCGGGCGGCGATTCCGAGAAATGTTCCAGAACTGCCGGGAATATTTACGATGCGAAGCCGCACAGATGCCGATAATTTTAAAAATCACATACCCAGGAATGCACATGTGGTAATTGTGGGCGGCGGATTACTCGGACTCGAGATCGCCGCTTCGTTACGCGAAGTAAATGTGAAGATCACAATCGTACAACGAATATCAAGATTCCTGGATCGGCAACTGGATCCTTTGGGTAGCCAGTTGCTACATGAAGAGATGGTTGACCAGGGATGCGATATTTACTATGATGATGAAGTGCAGCTCTTCAATGGCCAGGCAAAATTAAGCGGAATAAGGTTAAAGAGTGGACGGCAAATCGAATGCGATGCGGTTGTGATTGCAATTGGAACTGTTCCAAATATTGAGTTAGCAAGAGATTGTGGTTTGAATTGCCAGCGTGGAGTTATTGTAAATGAAAGGTTACAAACCAATGATCCTTCCATCTTTGCTCTTGGAGAGATTGCAGAGTTTAAAGGTTTCTTGTACGGAATCACCGCAGCTGCAGAACAACAAGCGGCGGTAGTTGCGCATTTCATTCAAGGAGACATCGCAAGTTATTATAAGGAAAGCCTATTGATGAACATTATCAAGATTCATGGATTTGACTTGTGCAGTATGGGCATCCCTGAATGTCCCGATGATATGAACTATGAGGAAATCGTTTTTATAGACAGATCGAAGCGATATTATAAGAAATGCATCATTCACCAGGACAGACTGGTAGGTGCAATTTTGATCGGTGATAAAACAGAGTTGCAGGAATTCAAAGACCTGATAACTAATAAAACCGAGCTTAGTGACAAGCGTCTCCAATTACTTCGAAGTGGACAAAAAGCTGAGCCTGTTCTTGGAAAACTCGTTTGTAGTTGTAATAATGTCGGATCAGATAACCTGATAAAAAAGATCGAAGAGGGATGCATCAATTTGAAAGATCTATGCGCAATGACCGGCGCTGGTACAGGTTGTGGCTCATGCAGACCGGATGTGAAGCGGATACTGGAGAGCAGCGGTGGATGGGGAGTCGTGAGTGAATGATCTTTTTGCAAGGTCGCAATTTAAGCTTGTCTTCCTTTGCGTCTTAGCGTCTTTGCGAGCAAATACTTTTTTTAGTGAGGCTACTAAAAATACAGAATGATTCGAAAGAACCATACAATCAAAATTAACCTCATTGGGGGCATCGTATCGGCCGGTGACTTGTATACAATCGTAACAGCTGCTGAGAAGGCGCGCGTACAGCAAATCCAATTCGGCACGAGGCAACAAATGATCTTTAAGGTTTCTGATGAACATATCCAGCAATTTAACCAGGAGCTTGAGCAATCTGGACCCTGTTTCGAGATGGATAACGACCGGTTTCCAAACATTATCAGCTCGTATGTTACGGAGAACGTGTTTGCAAATGCAGGCTGGTTGAGCGAAGGTGTGTATAAAGACATTCTGGATTGTTTCGATTATAAGCCTGCACTGAAAATTAATATTGTAGACTGCGATCAAACCTTTGTGCCTTTTTTTACCGGCAATATCAATTTCATCTCTTCCCGAGCCGGAAACTACTGGTACTTATACATCCGTTTCCCAAAAACAAAAGTAATATACAGGTGGAAGGGCCTTGTATATTCTCAGGACATACCACGCATTAGTAAGGCCATCCAGGAAATAATTCTTCAACGCAAGAGCATGTTTTATGACCAACCTGCCGCGGATGGAAATGCGTTATACTCAATGGTCCAACTACAACACCAGTTTTTGTATTCGGAGGTCGCAGAAGAGCTACGTTTGCCAGAATTCACCTTGCCGTACTATGAAGGTTTTAACCGGTATGAAAATAAAAGCTGGCTTGGAATATACAGACGCGATGAGTTGTTCGACATAAGATTTCTGAAGGATATCTGCATGATCTGCCTGAGAACAAAGATTGGACAATTGTATATCACACCATGGAAGTCACTCATCGTAAAAGGCATCGATCATGGCGATAGAAAGTATTGGGATCATGCGCTTGGAAAGTACAGGATCAATGTGCGACATGCATCTAACGAACTCAACTGGCAGATTGAAGATCTGTGTGAGGAAGGATTAAATCTTAAACGATACCTGATCCGGCAATTTGACAAAGACGATGTTCGAACGTTCGGATTGTGCTTCGCCGTGAAAACTCAACCGAATACCGGATTATTTGGTTCGGTGATTATTCGCAAACAAATTAATGCATCGGCAAATAAACGAAAGAACCTGGACAGATACGACATTCTGTACACACGGGATTTTAATCCGAACTCTAAAGATTTAATTCTATTCAGAAAAAATATTGAGAAGGAAAATCTTGGAGTATACCTGGTATCGTTGTGTAAATATTTTTATGATCTTCAAAGTCAGGAAGAGTTGATCACTCATGACGCATACAGGGAAGACTTAGATATCAGCGACGATGTATCTACACCATCGGTAAAAATATTTCAGTGTAAACATTGCTATACCATTTATGATTCAGAATACGGCGATGAATTTAACAGTATACCTGCCGGTACCTTGTTTTCAGATATCCTCAATAGCTATGAATGTCCTACCTGTAATTCTCCAAAAGACGATTTTGTCGAGATTGAAAAAATGTCTTTAATTGTGTAGATGAACGTAGTTCTGTTAGTCGCTCTATGCTTGATGATCGTCGCTTTCCTATATGCATCGGTAGGTCATGGTGGAGCGAGTGGCTATATCGCTATAATGTCGTTGTTTAATATTTCAGTGGCTATATACAAGCCAATCGTGCTGATTTTGAATATCGTAATTGCCGGGATAGCATTTGTGCAATTTTACAGAGCAGGTTATTTCAGGTGGAGATTATGCTGGCCTTTTATTGTTTCAGGCATTCCCTTTGCATTCCTTGGCTCACGGGTTGCGTTACAAGGCAAATTGTATAATCTATTGCTCGGTATTGCTTTAATTTTTCCAATTATCAGGTTACTAGGATTTAATCCCTCATCAGAAAAGGAAATGAAGGCGGTTCCTTTGGGCCTTGCATTACTAATAGGTGCGGGAATTGGCTTTGTAGCCGGCATGCTTAACATAGGAGGCGGCATCTTTTTGAGTCCTGTAATTATTCTGATGGCCTGGGCTAATGCAAAGGAGGCGGCAGCAGTCTCAAGTTTATTCATAGTTTGCAATTCTTTGTCCGGTTTGATAGCGAGTTCAAATCTTCCATCAGCATTCAATACAACGTTCTACCTTTGGCTGGGAACAGCGATGGCAGGCGGCATACTGGGATCGTATTTAGGAAGTCGGAATTTTAAAAATATCACTGTACAATATCTGCTGGCAGCCGTGCTGAGCATCGCTTGTATTAAACTAATCTTCCTGATGTGATGAAACAAATTGTAGATGGATACGGAAGAACTTTTAAAACACTTCGGGTAAGCCTGTTGACCCGATGTAACCTGGGCTGCGTTTACTGTAACATGGATGACGAAACGACAAATCATGGCGGTTCAGAAAAGCGATTGCCGGTCGAGAATTTGTTGGAGCATATAACCCGGCTTCATTCGGTATTACAACTTCAGACAATCCGTCTCACTGGCGGGGAACCGTTATTATATCCCGATTTAGTACAGGTTATCGAAGGTATAAACGCAATTGGTGTCACTGAAATAAAGTTAACCACGAACGGTTTCCTCCTGGAGAGATGGGCAAAGCCGATGAAGCAGGCAGGTATGAGATCTATAAACGTATCACTTGATGCCATAGATGAGAATGTTTTCTTTTTAATCAGTAAGAGAAACAATGTACAACGCATCATAAGTGGCATCAAGGCCGCCATTGAGGTTGGCCTTGATGTAAAAATCAACTCCGTTATAATGAAGGGGATCAATGAATCTCAATTGATACCCTTGCTTGAATATGCCTTCGAACAAAATATCACGATTCGTTTCCTGGAAGTGATGGCTATGGGACATCTTTATCATAGCTCAAAAAAATACCTGTTTACCCGTCAGCACATTCTGGACACGATAAGTGAACGATATGTATTTGACGAACTGCCCCGCAAAAACTCAGCGACATCAAGTTATTGGAGAACCGAACAGGGAAATGTCTTTGGAATTATTGCCAATGAAAGCGAACCGTTTTGCCATGACTGTAACCGCCTGAGACTAGATAGCGAAGGAAATATCTATGGATGTCTTAGCAATAACCATCCTATCTCAATCTCCGATATAAAAGACGAGATCGAATTATCAGAAAAATTACAGGAAGCACTCTTCCAAAAGCAACCGGTACGATTTATGGGGAGTGAATTGAGTATGCTGAATATCGGCGGTTAAAAATCAAATGAATTTTTATGAGAATACAGGTTTTCGCTGCGTTGAAAGATTTTTTTGATAACGAATTTGAAGCCGATGGAAGTATAAAAACGTTAGTCGAACTGCGCCGTTCTTTAATTCTTTCAAAACCTGAAGCGGAAAATATCTTAAACAATTGCCGTTTTGCAGTACACGAGGAATTCGTCGACATGAATTATAAACTGAAAGCAAATGACACCATCGCAATCATCCCACCCAGTAGTGGCGGATGAACTAATTTATATTTCGTCCGACTCACTTAATCCTGCAGCATTATTAAGTCAGGCGCATCATCCTAAAGCCGGAGCTGTGGTATTGTTTAGCGGCGAAGTACGGGATAATAACTCGGGCAAACGTGTAGCGTATCTGGAATATGAGGCACACGTTTCGATGGCCTCAAAAATGATCAATTCTGTTCTTGATGAGGCGAAAGCAAAATGGTCTCTGAACATTGCTGTAGCACAACATAGAATTGGAAAAGTTGAGGTAGGTGAAAGCGCCGTTGTAGTTATCACCAGCTCTGCTCACCGGAGAGAAGCTTATGCAGCAAACCGGTTTATCATCGATAAAATAAAACACGAGGTGCCGATATGGAAATGCGAATACTTCACCGATGGCACGAAGGAATGGGGAGGAAATTGTAATTGTGAGTTCTGAGTTCTGAGTTCTGAGTTCTGAGTTCTGAGTTCTGAGTTCTGAGTTGAAGTTGCAAGATAGTTCAATTCCAACCCTATAGCATTTTCAAATCTTCAAATCCTCAGATTTTTAAATTACTAATGAAGCCTACTGTAACGATCGAATATTGTCCGAAGTGTGGATGGCTATTGAAAGCCGCTTACATGGCGCAGGAACTGCTCACTACATTCAATGATGATTTACGAAGTGTTACATTACAGCCCAGTGAAACTGGCGGTGCATACTTTATTTATATAAATGATGAAATTGTTTTTAATCGGAAAGAATCAGGTCATTTTCCTGAAATCAAGAAGCTTAAACAATTGGTCAGAGATAAGATCAATCCCGGGAAAAGCCTTGGGCATGCAGATAGACAATGAGTAATGAGATTATGAGAAAGCATTTAGACAAACTTTTAGGTGTAATACTTTGCGGCGGCGAAAGCAAGCGGATGGGATCAGACAAGGGACTTTTGGAAAAGGATGGGCAGGCCTGGGTAAAAATAATTGCTGAAAAATTAGTTTCTCTGAACCTACCGGTTGTAGTTTCGATTAATGAACAGCAATCGGAATCGTATACCATGCTGTTTTCTCGAGATGAATTGATTGTTGATCATATAGACATTCAAGGACCTTTGAAGGGCTTGCTAAGTGTGCATCAGGTGTATCCAGACAACGACATATTATTAATGGCTTGTGATATTATCGACATGGATAATCGAACGTTAACTCACCTCATTGATCAATACAATTCGCAGGATTTTGAATTTTTTGTTTACCAGGAAAATTATGCGGAGCCTTTTTGTGCGATATATACTTCCCGGGGTCTGAAACCTGTTCTTGAAAAGGCGAGGGATCATTCCCTCTCGAGATTTAGTTTCCAAACCATTCTCGATAAAGGCAAAACCTTAAGAATTCCAATCACTACAAAATCTCCATTCAGAAATTACAATACAATTCCTGGTCATCATCGTGAATAATTGTAGCTAGAGCTTACAATGATTTATACGTGGTAACCGTCACGCTTCCGTCGCCGGGATGTATTCTTTCCAGTGACAATTTTGAAGTGCTCAATTCGAGTATCCGCGCAGGATTGTAAGTGGAATTAAACAGATCGCTATGCATTTCCAACACCGTTTCTTTTTGATCTAATTTCCATATGCCCGCGTCAAGAATCCTGGAGTTTTTACCCGGTATGGTGTCGGTATTATCGTTGAACTCATATGTTGAATCAGGTTTGAAAACAAAATAATCGTCTTTTCGAAAAGATGGAAGGGAGTCATATTGATTTGTAAGATTACCGTTTGCGGTTTTTATAGACATACTGGATAACTGCCATTTTTTATTTACCAGGAGCCAATGTTTTCTTTCAATAACAAGAGCATCCTCCTTGGTACAGCCAAATAGATAGGCCGCAGCCAGGCAGAGAAACACCGGGATAAACTTTTTCATTGAAAATAGTTTTTTACCTGTATCTGCCAGTACAAAAATTATTCCCGCGATGTTTTAGTGGGACTCTAACCTAGAAAGTGATTATTACTTTTGGGCTCAAAAGGCTCGAATTAATAAAAAGTTAGAAGCAAGACGGTTTAATTTCTGAAGGATGGGCAAAAGGACTGCCTTCTGCTACCGTTGTACTCGGAGTACATGCCATGGTACATCAAAGCAAACTCGTAAGCGCCACGAGAGTTATTGTAATTCTTCAGGGGGGAACTGGTTGCATCGTAAGTAAACGATAACTTGATGCTCTTCCACTCAAATCCTATCATTGGAATAAGTGCATCGCCGGGACGCCAATACAACCCGCCGCTTAAAAGTGTTTCGCCATCGCCTGAAAGATTGTACTGAAAGTTACCGCCACCTACCAACTCGGAAGATTTTGCCTGTGTGGTAAAATACGCCATCGGATTCAAGATGACCATATCGCTCACCTTGATGCTTGCATTGGCAAAAGCTGTATACCGGGGAGAGATCCGATCATCAATTCCCACACTCGTCGTGGAAAAGAAAGATTCTCTTGGCCTGTTTAAATGATGAGCAGAAATACCTCCGTTGATATAAAGATCTTCAGTAGGGAAATAAGCGTAGTTAAGTCCTGCCTGGAAATCGAAATAATTAATATTGGGATTATCTATTACAACGCTGGTGGGTAGGTTTTGATCGAAAAATTTACCATCAAATTGGTCAGGGAATTTTAGATCGGCTGTGGATATGCGTTTGTTTGCCCAACCCATATTGAAACCAGCAGACAACAGGTGTGCTTCTGCAACCATTTGGTGATATGCGAGTGAACCATATACTTTGGTAGAGGTCAGTTGGCCAGAACCGGCAACATCCCTTAGGATAGCTCCTCCCACACCAACCCATCCACTTTCAATTCTGTCACGAAACACTTGTGCATCGCCCCAAACGCTCATTGTTTTATAAGGAACGCTCATAATGCTCGACCACTGATTTCGATAGTTCGCTCCAAGACGATAATCTGCATCGGGAATAAATCCAGTATTCGCAGGATTTGTTGTAAGTGGGGAATTAAACCACTGCGAAAAATGAAGATCCTGCGAATAGCTCTGCTGAAACAAAAATACGGTCAGTATAACTGAAGCAAATCGGTTAATAGAGGTTTTACTACGAGTTTTGGTTTCAAAACTTTCTTTACAAGCCATGAGTCCTGCAACACTGTTCATTCTATTTTGTATTTCCATATATATTCCTGCCATTGGATTAGGTTTACTGTTCAAGTAATCACGTTAACAGCAGTTCTGGTTATTAGACACCGTTCATGCAGATCACAATCCATATTTCTTCGGTTATCGTATCAGCGTGATGTCTCCGGTCTTTCTCGTTTTGGTTCCATCTGAGAATTCTACATCAAGCGTATAAGCATATACATCCATAGGTTGTAACTGTCCTTTAAACATGCCATCCCAGCCGTTTCTTCTATCCTCGGATTCAAAAACTTTTTGTCCCCATCTGTTATAGATTGTCCATCTCATACGCGCGATGCCGAACCCTTCCACTCTGACAATGCTGTTTTGTCCAAACTTGCCTGGGGTGAATGCATTGGGTACATCCAGTAATGGAACAACCGTCGCGTTTACAGGCTTACAAATCGTGTCGGTACATCCGTACTGATTAAACACTATCAGGCAAGCCTGGTAGGTACCTGTGGCATTATATTGATGTCGCACGGTATCCATTGTTGTTTTGATAGTGGAATCTCCGTCTCCGAACAGCCACTTGTACCTGACACCGCCAATAGACAGATTCGTAAAAATCGTTGGCTTATTTTCCTCCGCTGGAACTGGTGCGTGTGAAAAATCAGCCGTCGGTTTTGAGCTCACCGTAATTGTTTTCTGCGTAGAATCTGTAATGTTACAGGTTCCTGAATCAACAGCGATCATCCTGATCGTATATGTTCCGACGTTCACATAAGTATGATTCGGATTCACTGCTGTTGATGTTGAACCGTCTCCAAAGTCCCAAAAGAATTGTTGTCCTGCCAGAGATGTATTATTAAAGTGAGCATTGTAAGGTGCACAACCGGCGGGAGGGGTGTCAAACTGCGCATCTACCAACGGTGCAATGCGAAGATCTCTTTCGATCGAGTCCGGCGCATTACAGTAGTTTGTATCTGTAAGAATTAATCTCACCTTATAAGTTCCGGGCGCTATATAAGTATGGTTTACAGGTGCCGCACCCCCCGTAACACGAGTACCGTCACCAAAGCTCCATGTAAAGCTTGCCCCGGTGAATGGTTTGCCCGATGGGGCAACGGAAAGATTGTCGAATCTGTAAGAGAGCGCCTGGCATGGGGGTAACTTAACAGCGTTAAAGTCAAGTGTCGCCTGATCTGCTCTCACCCGGATTGTGATATATGCAGTGTCCCTAACATTACAGGTGTTCGTGTCAATCGCAATCAACCTTACCCGGTAATTTCCGACTGCATTAAATGTGTGGTTTGTTTCAAAATTTGTGGTCGCTACATCCGGGGATCCATCCCCAAAGTTCCACTCATAACTTTTTGCGTTACGAACAGTATCGCGAAAAATAAGGGGAAACGGCACACAACCACTGCTATCTGGTACTCCATTAAAATAGGCTTTCGGTCCAGCAGCTACACCGGCAAAATTGAAGGCGATTTTGACGGCGGCAAGGTTACAACCCGTGGACGACCCATTAACCGGGCCAACAACCCCCGGTGTTGTGGGGAAAGTTGCCCCGCCGCTACAATTGGCACACATAGCCTGGTAAATCACTCCCTGCTGGTCGTAGCGGCTGGTGCCACCATCAACGTGTTCAGTGATTCCTCCGTCCTGGCCAAAAAAACTACCGTAAAGCAATGCGGATGCATTTTTTTGGATGACTATGAAATAAAAGTCCATGTCATCCGTGATAGTCTTAATGCCATCAGAGGTAGTAGGAAGCCCCGCCAAACTCGCGATATCATATTTTGTACTAAGGTTTATCGTCCCCTGGCCATTTCCTCCCCAACCCGAGATGTACACATTTTCGCATCTGTCAACCAGGAAAGCAACAGGGGAAATGTTTGGCTGTGCAGAACCGTTTCCGAAAACTGTAGAATAAAGATATGCGGAAAGATCTGGTCGCAATTTGGCAACAAACTGTTTTGAATTTGGATTTTTAAATACGGCGTTCGCGGTAACTGGCCATGCTCCCCTCGTAGTTCCCATTACATATGGGAAACCCAGCTTATCAAATTGTATCCCGTAAACAACGTCAATAGCGGTGGTTCCTAAAAAGGTTGTTTTGATTTGAGTACTTCCGTCATTAGTTAAAATGGTCACGTATCCGTCAATAGATCCTGAGTAAGCTGATTGGATTGTTGAACTCTTATCGCCCGGCATATCCGCACTTTCAGTAGCCCCGGCTACATACAAATTTCCATTCACCGGGTTAAGAGCAAGTACAAAAGCGCCATCATTTCCCGTACCGCCGATGTAAGTGCTCCAAATAAGACTACTACAGGTAGGATTAATTTTCAAAACCACACCGTCTTGACCGGTCCCCGGCGTTTTATCAAAACCATTACCTCGCATCGGAAAATCTTTTGAGAACGATTGAGCGGCGACATAAATATTGTTCGCACCATCCAATATCACTTCGCTTCTTGAATCATCCCCGTAATTACGGAGCAGTGAATTATCATCATGGTTTCCTGATCGCTGTTGGTCTTCAATGTTAACTCCGTCAATACCTGCTCCACCAATTCGTAGAGAGCCAATGATTGCTGTGCCGTTTGCTACAAATTTGGTAACGACGATATCGGCATCTCCCCCGGGACCTTCTACGCTTCCTGGATATGTCGCCTCTGAATACGAACGTCCCATAACCACAAGATTTCCCTGGGCGTCAGAAAAAAGGCTGTGGGGATAGTCATTACCAGATCCACCCAAATAAGTGGCATAAAGACGTGCCGTGCCGGTAGCATTGAACTTCATTATCCCAATATCGACTGCACTTTGGCCGGAGCCCCCTCGAAACGAAGATTGGTAAGCACCCGGCGTGGTGGGAAATCCAGGCCCGAAAACAGTTCCTCCTGAGTAAAAACTTCCGTCAGGGGCCGGGGTGGCGGTAAAGCCAAACTGGTTTACGCTACTTCCGCTAAAAGATGAAAATATTAGTATCGGATCAATAATCAAAGTAGCGTCTTTCGAATAGTTCTTTACGTCGAACTTTACAGTATTGCCGCTTAGCTGGTAATTACATTCAACCTCCTTTCTTCCTTTAACATTATCGAACTGGAACGAGTAGGGATACATTTCCTTTACCTCTCCGACGGATGTTTTAACGATCAGATCCTTGTTTCGTATCGACAACTTGTCTGCTCCAGTGTACTGCAGAGCGATCTTATTCACATCTCCGCCGGGATGGATAATCAGGTCATATTTCAGCCGTCCATTTTCCGAATAGTACCTGACATCGATGTTAGGATAGATATTCCTGTACAAAAGCGCCTGGAACACACGCGCATGGCCTACCCATTTATTAGGATCATTACCGATGAAATAGTTTGAATAGTATGACTGCTCCTTGTCGGGAATTATTTGTGCACTTTCATTGGCGCCAAGAAACTCTACTCTATAAGAATGTGACCGAAGCACCTTAGAATCATGGTCCGGATTGCCCCCTGATATAGTAACTTTTGACTCATCACGGGCACCTCTATTTTGGGATTGTCCATTCACATGACTATGTCCAATCAGTTCAGCGAGGTCATTTGGATGATGAAGAAGAACAGTAAAACCTTTTTTCTGAAGAAAGAAGGCTCCGGTTGAAAGCTCGCCCTTAAATTTTATCTGGTTATCCCACTGCCCTTTGTTTTCAGTAAATTCAAAATTGCTTTGTGCTGCAATTTGTAGGGTTATAAGTAGTAAGAGGCCAAGTAGTATTAAATTGTTCCTGCCCAAAAAAATCTTTTTTTACAAATTACTTAATAAGAACGGTTTTCTAAATCAAATCTTACTGTTGCAGTTGGCTGGGAAGGAGATAGATACGCTATCTAGCTCGGTTTCTTTATAAGTACGGATTAAGAAAACAAAACGTTTGCCGGCACCAATATTAATTTACGTGTCGTTAATAATAATTTAAAACTGAAAAACGGGCCGTTTAGTCTGTAAACCAGATAAAAAGCAGAAACTGGCATAATATTTTTGGTATTTGGAATAATGTTTTTACTTTAGCCGTCTGTTCTGATCTCATGTCAGAATATCCTTTGAAAGTCCTCTGGTAACGAATAGTAGCAGATTCCCAATATCTTATCTTTCCTACATATCCCAGGAAGAAAAACTACCTCCAAAAGTCCCTTGAGTAAAGCATTATTTGTTACTCCAATATCAATTGAGATATCGATTAATATTCCTTTGAAAAATTAAGTTTCTCACGAACTTAATTTTTTATTAATGAAACAGACTATTCTCGTCATTAATGATAGTAAGGCTATCCGTTTCTTATTGCAAACGATCTTAAGTAAAAAGTATAATGTCATCTCTTTCTCCGACGCATGCACCACGATGCAATGGTTATTGAGGAAAAATATCCCCCACCTGATTGTCGCTGATCCTCAATTGCCGGATTGCGAAAATTGGGAATTGATTTCAAACCTGCACAACAGCGGCCTTTATGGTAATATTCCGGTTGTAGTACTCTCTAATTTATCCGAAGAGGAGATGATTGTGAAATCTACCGAGTATACGAATGTTGCTAAGAGCTTCTCCCAGCCATTTAATCCACTCGAACTTTTGGAAGTTGTGGATAGTATGATATTTGCAAAATCGAGTGAGGCATCAATGCAATAGGCCTAATCCTTAAACCTACCTACTATGGAAATGCGAACTGTTCAGAAAAAACCGGAAAGACGAAAACTCAAATATTATTCAGTTCCTGCTGATCCCAGAAAACAAACTGTTAAGGCAAAGGAATTTTTCTTCATTGGCAACAACAAAAAGGTCATTTCCCTCCTTTTAGGCAATTTCGATTCAGGATTTTGTTCGGAAAACCTTCAGAAAGGCTCCCATGTTCTCGACATGCTCATTACCCGGAAAATTAGCTTGCCGGATGTTATCATTATAGAAGACGCTTTCGACGCTGAGGATCTAAACAGTTTCTTTTTGAAGCTTCAGTCCAAAATACAATCGATTCCTGTCCTTATTGAAGGAAGCAATACTTCTGCGAATGCCTTACAGCAATTCAAGAACAGCAGCTTTGTTGATGATGTTTTTGTTTTGAACGATAAAAATGTTCATCAATTCATCAAAAAAATAAGCTTCCTAAAAAAGATAAAGGCTTCGATGCGGGAGAAAAGCAGCGCCATCTTTGAGTTCTTGCCAACAGAAGAACAGGTCGCGAGTTTCGGAAAAAAATTGTTTGATATCGTAGTATCCCTGGTGGCTGTGATCGCGTTGTCCCCAGTGTTCTTAATTATCGCGGCCATTATTAAATTGGAATCCAGGGGTCCTGTATTCTATTGTTCTCCCCGTGTCGGAAGAGGTTATAAAGTGTTTAAATTTTATAAGTTCAGAACGATGATAATGGGAGCAGACACTAAAGTGAATGATCTCTACCACTTAAATCAATACAATACGGTTTGTGACAAGAAAAGCCCGTTGTTTTTTAAAGTAACCAATGACCCAAGGGTCACTAAGGTCGGACGTTTCTTACGAAACACGAGTTTGGATGAACTGCCACAATTCTTCAATGTGTTGAAAGGCGATATGTCCATAGTTGGCAATCGTCCATTGCCATTATACGAAGCTGAAACGCTGACAACGGATGAGTGGGCGAAGCGATTTCTTGCTCCTGCAGGGATCACTGGTCTTTGGCAGATCAGTAAGAAGGCGAATAAAAACATGTCCACCGAAGAGAGAATTCATCTCGATATCAATTATGCCGACAAACATAATTTTGCTTACGATATGTGGATCCTTGCAAATACTCCAACCGCACTATTACAAAAAGAGGAAACTGTTTAAACCGTCGGCACATTCATTATTCAAGATTGGTTGCATCGACTGTAGTTGTATAATCCTACCATAGTCGTATAATTAAATCACGCCCGGTTGAAAGTAGTTTCAACTGATGATTAAACAGCTGATCAAAGATTTTATAACTCTTTACCCAATCTTCTTTCACTTATTTTTGTTGAAAGAATTAAATATTTCAACTTCCGTCGACATACTATCAAACCCAATTGAATACCTTAAAGGTGTCGGGCCGCAAAGAGCCGAACTTTTGAAAAAAGAATTAGGCATCCATACTTTCCGTCAGTTACTTGAACATTTTCCTTACCGCCATCTCGATAAAACGAAAATTACTCTGATAAAGGAGATTAGTTCCGAAACCGATTATGTGCAGGTTGCTGGCAAATTAATGAGCCTTGAGGTTATCGGATCAAACAGGGGAAGAAGATTGGTTGCGGAATTGAAAGATTCATCCGGAATTTTAGAATTGGTATGGTTCCAAGGGATCAGCTGGGTCGAAAAGAAACTCAATGTGGGAGAATACTATCTCGTTTTTGGAAAGGCCGGTTTCTTCCAACAGTCGCCCCAGATTACGCACCCCGAAATAGAAAACCTGAAACAGGAAAGGGTGGACGGAAAAAATTTTCTCGAGCCAGTGTACCCATGCACGGAAAAGTTAAAGGCTCGCGGTCTCGGAGGCAGACAAATTGGAAAGCTTACCCAGAATCTACTTAGCATTATCCGTGAAAAAGATCTCCCTGAAAACATTCCAGAAGCAGTGCTGAAAGAGCCGTCTTTTGTCTCCAGGTTTCAGGCTATTCATAATATTCATTTTCCACCAAGCCAGGAAGCTTATGAAAAAGCACTCGATCGATTAAAGTTCGAGGAATTTTTTATTGCTCAGATTCGCTTAGGGTTGATCCGTTCACAAAGGCATCGATTTTCGAAAGGTGTTGTTTTCAAGCAAGTCGGCGAACTATTTAACCGTTTCTATAGTGAAAAGCTTCCGTTTGAATTAACGGGCGCACAGAAACGAGTTTTAAAAGAGATCAGGAAAGATTGCGGTAGCGGCAAGCAAATGAACCGTCTTCTCCAGGGTGACGTGGGAAGCGGTAAAACGATCGTAGCGCTGTTAACGATGTTGCTTGCCGCAGATAATGGCTATCAAAGCTGCCTGATGGCCCCAACTGAAATCCTGGTAAGGCAACATTTTACAAGTGTAAGCCGGCTTCTTGCGGGTTTACCTGTTAATGTCCGTTTGTTGACAGGTTCAACGAAGGCAGGTGAACGTAAAGCAATCCTTGAGGAATTATGCCAGGGAACTCTTCATATCATTATTGGAACGCATGCCCTGATCGAAGACCAGGTTCAATTTAATAACCTGGGCCTGGCGATTGTTGACGAACAGCATCGGTTTGGTGTTGCGCAGCGGGCAAGATTATGGGACAAAGCCGTTGTCCATCCGCATATGCTTGTAATGACGGCCACACCCATACCAAGGACATTAGCAATGACTGCATATGGAGACCTCGATACAAGCATTATGGATGAGTTGCCGCCCGGCCGGAAACCAATAATAACTGTTCATCGTCCTGAAGTTCAGCGACCTAAGGTGATGGATTTTATTAAGGACGAGATCGGCAATGGTCGGCAGGCATATATTATTTTTCCGCTGATTGAAGAATCGCAAAAGATGGACTATGAAAACCTCATGAAGGGTTACGAAAATGTGAAAGCATATTTTCCAGAGCCAAAGTATTTCATGAGCATGGTGCACGGCAAACAAACACCGAAGGTCCGGGAAACGAATATGCAACGTTTCATCGAAGGAGATACACAAATTATGGTAGCCACAACGGTTATTGAGGTGGGAGTGGATGTGCCCAATGCTTCAGTTATGGTTATCGAGAGCGGCGAGAGATTTGGGCTGTCACAGTTACATCAACTTCGGGGTAGAGTAGGACGCGGTGGTGAAAAAAGTTATTGCATTTTGCTTACCGGTAATAAATTGAATAACGAAGCACGGGAAAGATTAAAGACAATGTGCGCAACCAATGACGGTTTTCTAATAGCAGAAAAAGATCTGTCCATACGGGGACCCGGTGATATCGAAGGAACGCGCCAGAGCGGCATGCTAAATTTCAAACTTGCGAATATCGTGCTCGATAGAGCTCTTCTTGAAAAGGCAAAGGAAATGGCAGAACTTCTCATTAGTGAAGATCCTGATTTAAAAACCGAAGAAAATCTACGTTTAAAGAGGTTTCTCCAGGCCCAGCAAGGAAAAACGCTATGGCGGAAGATTTCCTAATGGTGAGCAGTCAGTGGTGAGTTGTCAGTTGTGACTAGTGAGTGGTCAATGGTGAATGGTGAGTGCTGATATAATAAATGAGGCAGGTTTGAGTTGAGATACTTGAAAAAATCAATTAATAATAAATTAGACTGCGAGCTTACTTCAGCTACAGTTACTACTCACAACTGACAACTTACCATTGACCACTCACCATTGACCACTCACCATTCAGTACTTTATCCGATTTTTGCATTAAATGATCATCGACAATGAGAGTGAAACCAGGAAATTTATCCGCTGAGCATATCGAAGCGTTCAGCAAAATCGTTGGAGCACCATATGTTCTTGTCGATGAGGAAGCTTTAACCGAATACGGGCATGATGAAACGGAGCATTTGCTTTTTTTGCCCGACGTAGTCGTGAGGCCTCGTACAGCAGAAGAAGTGAGTGCCATCATGAAAATCTGTAATCAGTATAAAATTCCGGTTACTCCCCGGGGTGCTGGTACCGGGTTAAGCGGGGGAGCGTTACCACACTTAAACGGTGTGCTGATCTCGACCGACCGGATGAATTCTATTCTTTCGATCGATGAACGCAACTTACAGGTAACAACAGAACCAGGTGTCATTACCGAGGTTTTACAAAACGCCGTAAAGGAAAAGCAGATGTTTTATCCACCGGATCCCAGCAGCCGTGGTTCCTGCTTTATCGGCGGAAATATTTCTGCGAACAGTGGTGGTCCAAAAGCTGTTAAGTATGGAGTTGTACGTGATTATGTTTTAAATCTACAGGTAGTACTGCCCACCGGTGAAATCATCTGGACAGGATCAAACGTTTTAAAAAATTCAACCGGCTATAATCTTACGCAATTGATTGTTGGCAGCGAGGGCACCTTAGCGATAGTTACAAAGATCGTGTTAAAGCTCATTCCTTTGCCACAATTTGAGCTGCTGATGCTCGTTCCATTCAGATCGCTTGAAAAAGCTGGTGAAGCCGTTAGTGCAATATTTCGTGCGGGATTTACGCCCAGTGCTCTGGAGTTGATTGAGATCGAGGCGTTGAAAATTGTCAGCGCTTTTGTTGACAGTTCTGTCGTTCCGATAACAGACGACACAGAAGCTCATCTTATCATTGAGGTCGATGGCAATCACATGGATACACTGATGGAGGAAATGGAATCTATAGCCGGATTGTTGGGAGCCTTTGACGCTGGTGAAATATATTTTGCGGAGGACGCGCAGCAAAAGGCGGAATTATGGAAACTAAGAAGAAGAGTGGCTGAAGCGGTTAAGATAAATGGGTACACGATTGAAGAAGATACTGTTGTCCCGAGAGCAGAATTGCCGGCTCTTATCCGGGGTGTTAAAAAAATCGGTCTTCAGCACGATTTTAACGTAGTGTGCTACGGGCATGCAGGCGATGGGAATCTTCACGTAAGAATAAAAAAGCCTGGCAAGGTCAATAGCATGGAAGATCCGCAAATTGTTCAGGGAATACGCGCTCTGTTTGAATTGGTTTTTAAACTGGGCGGAACCATTAGTGGCGAGCATGGTGTTGGATTGGTTCAGAAATCTTATCTCAATATTGTCTTTGAAAAAACCCAGCTACAACTCATGCGAGGCATCAAAAAAGCCTTTGATCCTAATAATATCCTGAATGCCGGAAAGATATTCGATTGAGATGGTGAGCGGCGCATTGTGAGTGGTGTCTTGTCAGGAGGAATGATCGTGAATGGTGAATAGTGACGAGTCAATATTCATCACCCACTACTTTAAATCTACCAGGGATTATTCACCGTTGACCATTGATCTTTCACCGTTCCATTGACATGGCAGCACTACAAACATCATAAAACAACAGTCTATGAAAGGAAAATATGTCTTGGCGATATGCCTTTTAATGACACTCAGCGTTTCACTATTTGCTCAGGAGGAAGAAGAACCTAAAAAAGGGTTTGATAAAAGCAAACTATTCATTGGCGGGACGCTTGGTTTAAGTTTCGGGGACTTCACAATGGTTAACCTTTCTCCGCAAGTCGGCTACCGATTCAATAACTATCTGGCGGCTGGTGCTGGTATTAATGGAATTTATTCTTCCGCAAAGTCGTATTATACGAATGGAAACACTGCCTCTCGAGAAGATTAT
>DAINQQ010000009.1:0-53543 GCA_036742645.1 Flavitalea sp. | reverse complement strand
GGGACCAGTTTGTTTGTTTTCCGTTCAATGACATCGACATTCACTGTTGATTCGCTCAGCACTGCCTCAAGTGGCCGTTCATCGATGGTGATTTCGCTAATAACAATATCATCGATAACTGTTGATGCAGGTTGTATGGACAATTTATTTTTGCCGCTAAGAAGAAGCTCAGGTACCAGTTTAAAGTATGTTCTCATCTCGTTTCCATCGACCACCAACGATCCAACTTTCTGATCATTTAATAGCACATTCCAGTTTTGCTTCACATCGTATTGGGTAATAGACAGAGTGTGTTGATTTTTGCTGGATACATCAAAGGAAATGATCAATTCTTTTTTTGGATGGCTATTTGCAAACTCATCCCATTCCGGCTCATTACCATTGCGCAGGTGATGTGAAGAACTGTCTAACACACGGGTCTGTGCTGATGACATCATGGACAGTAATATCAGTAGGGTGGTAGGTGCACTGGATAAGTTTACCAGCGAATAATATTTCCGAAAGGGGCACTCATCTTGCGGCGTACGAAGGTTTTTTCTGAAAAGCATCGGGTTGTGTTTGATCAGTCGGCCTTGGCCAGTAATCGGTTGTTAAGTTATGAAAGATACAAGTTTTGACGCCTCAGTTTTTGTGTTGAAGTAAAAGAAAGTAGTGCCTTCGATAATTGCCTGGTGATAAAAGCAAATATATTTACAAGCTTAATAGGGGTAAAATGGTCTTCATGTGTCGTTCATTTTGTACAGAGCACCACGATTCAGCTGAAAACTTTGGATAACACGAGGCGTATACAGAACAATAAACAATCGTTCAGGCAATTTTTTGAAAACTGCTTTCATATGTATTACGAAGGCCTGCATCGTTATGCGTATACGATAGTCAAAGACAATCATGACGCCGGAGACATTGTACAGCTTGTCTTTACTAAGTGGTGGGAGAAGGGTGAGGCACTGATTATTCAGCAGGACATCAGGCATTATCTATATCGAACTGTACATAATCTATGTTTGAATTATGCACGGAATAAAAAGAATAGAAAAACGTATTCCTATGATTTTGCGAGTAACCAGGAAAGCACTGGTATCATGGAATCCCATGATCCACTTATAACAAAAGAAATCATAAACAAGGTAAATCGTGAATTAGAGAATCTTCCACCACAGTGTAAGCTTATATTTTACAAAAGCCGTTTCGAGGAAAAGAAGTATGCAGAAATAGCTTCTGAACTAAATCTTTCCATCAAAACCGTAGAAGCTCAGATCGGAAAGGCGTTGAAAATCTTGCGGGAAAAGCTTTTTGAAGATAATGTTAGTATACTGGTCCTTTTGATATATTTTCTGAACAAAATATTTTAAAAATTATGAATGATTCAAAGAATGGAATTGACGGTATATTGTTCGGAAAATATCTCGCTGGTGAAGCCAGTCCGGAAGAAGCAATACAACTCGAGGATTGGATATCAAGGTCTGCCACTAACAAATTACTCTTCGATCAATTTGTGACAACCTGGAATGGCATTCAATCAAAAGCTGCATATCAATCGCCCAATAAGGAAGCTGCCTGGCACAAAATTCGGCAGTCCATCGATACTCCACAAAGAAAGATTGGCGGTTTAAGAAAGTTGCTTGTTCGCTATCAGTTAGCAGCAGTGGTTATGGGTATTGCAATACTGTCTATTATACCCCTGATATTCTTCATCCAAACGGCTAATGATGAATCTGTAAAGAATATTTCGTTCACGAGTGTTAGCGACGTCAGGCAAACCACCCTACCAGACGGCTCGTCAGTTGTGCTGAATGGTAATAGCCTTATCAGCTACCCGGAAAAATTCAACCCTGATCAGCGAGAGGTGGAGTTGCGGGGCGAAGCTTTTTTTACAATTGTTCCTGATTCAGCAAGGCCGTTCAAGGTCAGTTTCGAGAATGTCGATATAATAGTACTTGGCACTTCGTTTAACCTGCGCAAAAGTGACCAGGAATCCATTGAAACGCAGGTGAAATCGGGCAGAGTGAAGATGTTCAATGCAAGCGGAGAAGTGATCATTTCTGATGGTCAAACCGGAATGTATAACAAAGAGAGCAATTCTTTCTTGCTGAAAAAGGATCTCGACCCGAACGCTTTTGCGTATGCCACCAAAACTTTTATTTTTTCGGATGAAGAGCTGGCTAACATTATTAAATACCTTGAAAACGCGTATTCGAAAAAAATTGTACTTAAAAATGAGCTGGTTGGAAAATGTAAAATGACCAGTTCATTCACCAATAAATCGATCGAATATATTCTTGATGTCATTGCCGCTACTCTGAATATCACCTATACTATTGAAGAAGACACTATCTATATAGGAGGTGAACATGAAGGCTGTTAGTATTATTTGCCACAGTTTCGTTTTTTTAATTGCTACATCTTTGGTTTCTGAAGTTTTCCCGCAAAATGCCCCGCAAGTTAACATGGAAACGATGATAACAGTTGAAAAGAAGGAGGCAAGGTTTGACGTTTTCCTGAATTCTGTATCGAGGCAGTCCGGTGTTGTTTTTTCCTTTAGTACAACAAAGATAGCCGCGGACAAGATATTAACGCTTATCACCGGCCGACAAACGCTTGAAACATTTTTAAACCAACTTAAAGCCAAAACTGGACTTGATTACAAGATTGTGGGAACCCATATTATATTTCTTGATAAACATCCGGCGCCTGTCGCAAGCCAATCTACAAGGACGACTTCAAAACCTGTTAACAAAACTTCTGCTGTAAAACTTTCATCAAAAGGGGGACAAACCCAAACGATCAATTCAGCTGCCACAAAAATTCAACCGCTCAATTCAGGAGAAAACAAGCAATCTCTGGAGAGGATTACTAATGAAACAGCGTCTGAAGAAAAGATGGACAGTAATCGATTGCTTCAAAAAAATTATACACTCGCTCATAAAAATGTTGCTGTCGATTCGGTGCTTATGAATCCTGCAGATAGCCTTCCTATCAAAAGCATCGATACGGGTTCTTTCAATAAAACTGATACGGGTGCGATTAGGCGCGTTGTTGTTCGCGGCGACGATAATACTGCCGGCAATTCGCTTCGATCTTCCAATGGCAAAGCAGAAAGAACAGAATCAAAAGTTATCTGGTTTATGGACGCCCAGATTTCCCGGATCACCGGGTTCGAAAATCAAAATGAAACTTTTCGTGCAATTGGTTTAGGCGCAGGTATCAAAATGGAAAGTTCCATCAGTAAAAAGTTTTCCTGGACAGTCGGACTTAGTTTCGATAATTTCATGGGTAACTACACCTATACACGCTTTTCAGGCTCGCCAGGAGATACGACTGCGGGTTCACCGAAGGATACAACGATCGACAATTTTGCAATTGCCCCACTTTTGCTGGGGTTAAAGTTTTATTATAAAAAGTTCTATCTCTCGGCGGAAATGGGGCTTGCCTTCAAAGCAAGCAGTGCTACGAGAACAAAGCTGGCACTCGCACCATCAATAGGCGTGTTACTTCCCTCAGGAAGTCATAATAGTATTGACATCTCACTCAGGTTTACACATATTGTAACAGGATATGGTATTCCCGAGAGCAACGGCCTTGAAAATGGCGGTTATGGGTTCCTGTCAATCAGGGTCGCATATGGGATCGGTGGGAGCCGATTCAGAAAAACGCTATAAGGCATACTGGTTTATCACACCACTCTCCATTCCTACTGCTATACTTATGAATGGGGAAACAATAGTCAGAATAAAATGATGCCTCATTTGTTACGGGTAAAAATCCATTATTTATAGCGTTAATTTCCTTCTATTTTATTTTTTCATGATCTGCTCCATGAGTAAGTATCGTTCAGCATATTTATCAGGAACAATTCGCGTATCGGTACTGATATGCATCACGGGAGCAGGTTTGCTGGACATAGTGGCTGGCCACTTCATCAAATCCGACCCGTTCGGATCGCCCTCCTTTACAAAATTGGCAAAATACTCCTGCATGATCTTCGAAACGTTGTAGTCTTCTTCCGTCCATGCAAATACATTGTTCGTCGATAAATTACCCATGGCGTATTCTATCTCTGCAGCATGTACTGCACCCTTTGCTCTGGACTTGTCCTTTTCGGAAACGATCGGCGGACGAGGGTGCGAGTAATAGTATCGGTAGACAGGTTTGCCTCCAGTTTGTGCTTGCAATTCTGCCCAACGCCAGGTACTGAACCCAATGAAACGGTCGCCCGCTAAGTCAGTAGCTGCTTGTTCGACATCAGCATCACTTCCTACAGCATACGCTTTCAATACATCTGCAGATCGCTCTCCGTATAATCGTTGCACTGCTTTTTCAAAATTCTCTTTTGTAAGTTTTTCATTGCCCATTACCGAGAGGTAATTCGATTCCTCAGAGTTCCATCCAACCATTAAAGGAACACGAGCTTGTTCACCTGCCTGAAAAATAGCCAGTGGATCTTTGGGAAAGAAGTAGCCGTCAATCGTCATTACAAAACGAAAAGGCCCAAACTTCGATGCTGCTTTCACCAGCGTATCTGCATTCATTTTTCTTAGGTCAGCCAATGAAGTTGCACCCACGCTTTTTGCAAATTCAACGCCGGTTTGTTCGCCATCTTTCAATGGAACGGGAGGTAAAGCACCAAGAAGAGACCCGCTTTCGCCAATCGCTCCTGCGATGAGATCTTTTGAAAGTGGAGATACCATCTGCGCACTTACCGAAATAGATCCGGCCGATTCTCCGGCAATAGTGATTTTTTCAGGATCGCCTCCGAAAGCTGCAATATTTTGCTTCACCCATTTCAATGCAGCCGCCTGATCCATCAAACCATAATTACCGGATGACCGATGGGGTGACTCAGACGATAACTCAGGATGGGAGAATAAACCGAACAGCCCTAACCGATAATTTACAGTGAGGGATACAATTCCTTTTTCAGCCATGCTTTCTCCTTCGTACCTGGCTTCGGATCCGTCGCCTGCAACAAAACCTCCACCGTAGAAGTAAACAAGCACGGGCATTTTTGTTTTGCCTGAGGGTGCACTTGTCCAAACGTTCAGGTAGAGGCAGTCTTCATTCATACCTTTCGAGCGGAATATCATATCGTTGAAGATCGGGGGCTGCACTGCGCGGGGCCCAAAATGATCTGCCTTAAGCACTCCGCTCCAATTCTTCACCGGCCGGGGTTCCTTCCACCTGAGGTCTCCAATAGGTGGCGCCGCAAAAGGAATTCCTTTGAAAGAATATATGCCAGATTTTTCTTTAACTCCTTCAACGATGCCGTTAGCTGTCTTCACCTGGTTAGTTTGTGCAAACATAAAGCCCGCGAACTGTGTGGTAAAGAAGAAAACGAACAAGTGTCTTTTCATACATATTGATTATAGTTTCTTTTGCAGACAAACAATTTAGCCGTTTTCAATAAACCGGCCAATCTTTTTCTTTATTGGTTTGTTATTAAAGCTAGCTCGTGTCTCTTCTGTTTAATCTTTGCAACCCGTCTCCGATTTCTTTGCGCCCGTCTATAGAACTAACCTGTCTGCGGACAGAAACTTGTGAGACGTTCGCGAATAGGCATGCCACGGCTCAAAGCCGTGGCATGCCTTATATAGCCCATCGCCGAATCGGCTAATCATCACACCGGCTCATCATCCTTAAATTCTTCTTAAATCATCGGTGATTTGCAACTCCTCACTTGCATCAATCGTTCTTGAATGTTATCTTCTAGGTGTTGTGTTAATACGCAATAAAATTCTCTTTGCATTGCAACTTTTAATCTCAAAATCCTTCTAACCTCTTTGCCTCCCATGAAGATTACTCTTTTCTATACTGCTATCATCTTACTAACCGTAACGAGTTGCCGGAAAGAACTTCCTTTAGAACCCAAGGTAACTTTTGATAGAGACGCTTTTCACCACCGCGCCATGGGCAGTTCTGCGTCCGAACTCTTGAGCGATAGAACTTATAAAGCGCTAGATGTAGAGATACAATACGTCGCAGGATTTAAACCTCAGGATCTCACTCTTAGCCACCTGGGCAGCTTCCTGGAAACCTACCTTAATAAGCCGGGAGGAATAAACATTTTCCTGAAAGAAATACCGGCAACAGACCGTGATGCGCTTAGTATGGACGAAGTTTCAGCGATCGAAAAAGAGAAGCGTGCCCGATTTGTAGACCAGGATACAACTGCCATCTATATTCTTTTTACAAACGGTGTCCATCCCGGGAATAAGATTCTCGGAATGGCTTACCGAAACACATCGGCAGTCATTTACGGAAAGGCTATCCGAAAATATTCCAGCATGGCAGGCCGGCTGACGCACCATGAACTCGAAACGGCAGTGTTGCTACATGAAATTGGCCACTTGCTGGGCCTTGTAAATAAGGGCAGCGCACTAACGTCAGAGCACAATGATTCTGCCTTTCATGATCATTGTAACAACAAGAACTGTTTGATGTTCCACTCGGTCGAAACAAAAAGCCTTTCATCAATTCTTCTGAAAGGTAATATCCCTGTTCTCGACGCAAGCTGTATAGAGGATCTTGTTGCGAATGGCGGCAAAAATGTACCGGACTACAGACCCTTTGTAAAGCCATTCACTCCCGTGTACTAATTACTGTAAGCGACTTTTTTTGCGTCTTTGCGCCTTTGCGTGAATATCTCGTAAAGGGAAAGACGCAAGGTTGATGTCTACAGTTTCACCTTTTGATTTCCTTCCTTCAATACAATCTCTTTATTGTTCCAAACAAATTTTCCGGCTAATCCCGGTGGAAGATCAATGGTTCCCTCGACACCTGATGCACCTATCCGCTTAAGTGCAACCTGAATCACACCATTTGGATGCGGCATGTGGCCATTCACTTCTTTTAGCTCTCCCAATGCAGGTTTAATCAACACCTTCTTGAAGGCCGGCGCATCAGGCATGATGCCGCAGATGGTAGCGAGGAAATCATAATTAGGACTCGAGCTCCATGCATGGCAATCCGATCTTGTTGGCTCGGGATTTTCCGCAAATGTGGTTAAACCGATTTTGATCATATCATGCCAGGGCTTGAGTTGCGAATAATAAAGGTCGGCCATGCCTGCCTGTTTGAGTGCGCGATTCAGGTAGAAGCGATAATAAAAAGTCGCCTGGCTTAAGCTAGTATCATACAAAATTGTATTCATTACTTTTTTTACTGCCGGCTGCGGTATCGCTCCTGTGAGCACCGCCATAATTCCGGCGTGCTGACTGAAAGACTTTTTTTCCGGCGTATTTGCCATCGCATTTTTCGTCGCATCGAAGCACTGTGCGTATGCACCCGCAATTAACTTGTTTGCAATGGCCCGGTAATACGCGGCTTCATTTTTTTGATTAAAATGATCGAACAACAATGCCGCCTGTTGCAGAGTGTAGGCAAACTGTAACGTGATCACCGAAGAATTGCCATCGGTAGCTCCATCGGGCACGCCATTTGGGAACTTCCTGTTCCAGTCAACAAAGCCCCACCATTTCATCGGTCCAAGCATGTTCTTTGATGGATCAATTTGCTGTTCATACCAATTCAACACTCCGCGAACCGCGACCAACTTGTCCTTTACAAAGGCTTCATCCGGGCGGTGCATCCAGAAGTCGTACAACATAGAAACCCAGTACAAGGAGAAGGGTGGTATCACTTGCAGTCGATTACTTGGATAGCGCCCTTGGGTAAGGCCTTCGGGTACACGCGAGTGATAAAAATCAGTGATGGCTTTTCGCATCAACCTGTCATCGCCAGTGACATATAATGAGATCAATGACTGGATACGTGTATCACCCTCATATTGAAGTTGCTCATAGTAAGGGCAATCAAAATAGGTTTCGCCAGCACATAACCTGGCCGTCCACCAGCCAACATCCCAGATCTTTTCCAGAGAAGAGTCATTGCTGCTGAACGCTGCTTTCATTTCAAAAGGATAAGCAGTAAACATGACGTGAAGATCATTCAACTCGAGTGGTTCGTCCTGTGTTGTGATATCAACCTGGAGGTACCTAAATGTTCGTAGCCATAATGGACGATACGTTCTTTGATTGCCACCATCGGACACGAATTCATCGAAGTTGCCGTGTAGTGTTTTGCCATCGATTGAATCACGATGACCTTTAACACGCTTTTCATCAAACAAAGCCTCCGCATAGGAAAGCCGCACCATAGCGCCCTTTCCCTTACTTATTGTTAGTTGTGGGTAAGCGATTGTATTAAACGTCTGATCGAGCAAGAAAGAAACTTTTTTGCCAGAGGGAATTGTGATTGGAGAATTGTTCTTAAGGAATTCAGTAGAAGCAAGCTCGATGCCATCCGCTCTCCTGACCAAAGGAATGAGTTGTTTCTTTTCCTCCATCAGGGGAATGGTTCTTTTGGACAGTGTCCAAAGATTATCCGTTCCATATCCCGCTTGCACCGGGTTGGTTAACGCAATCGCTTTCGTCCAGGCATCATCATTAAAGTTGCTGGTTTCCCATCCCCAGGGATAAGCCGATCCCTCTACATGATCACCAGGGCCAATTACCATATATGTACGAAGTCGTCGTCCATTATCGATGGAACACGGTGTGTATGACTTGTTTTGTATAACCTTCCAACCGTCATTCGTATTCACGATCTCTTCCTGCTTCGTGTCGCCCTGTAACATAAATCCTGTCTGGTTTGTGATCTGGGCAACCGGTGCATGCACACCCATGTTCCATACTACAGATGCGATCGTATTATTTCCACTCACCAACTGCGGGGCAATATCAATCGTTTCGTAATACCAGTTATATAAATCACCCCGTGCCGGGCCGCTGCTCACCGGATTGCCATTTACAAATAAGCGGTATCTATTATCAGCTGTTACATGCACAATAAACGTCGACGGTTTTGTTGCGAGATTGACTGTTTTACGAAAATGATAAACTCCATAGTCGCGTTGGGGTGCACCAGGACATGTGATCCACGAGGCATTCCAGTTGCCCTTATGCGTGATTGATTCTTTGGGGAGTTCCTGTGCGTGAATTTTGAGGATAAGAGAAAAAAGAGTGGTAAAGAGAAGAAGAGTTATCAGGCGATTCATCATGGAAGCAATTTTGAGTGACTAAGTTACAGGGAAAGATGTTTCAACTATCATGCACTGACGTTTCTGGTTAAGCCACCCTTTCAGTCCAAAGCTGGATGATCTTCTCAATTGCGCTGAGAAAAAAAAGCCCTGAGTTAACAGGGCCGTGAAATCGCTCCAATTTAATTATTTAAGCATGACCCGGAGATGCCACTTTACTCTTTTCAGCCAGCACTTTCACTTTTTCTAAAGCCTTCGGCCAAATATTTTGAAAATAATCTTTGTATTCATCAGTGACATCCATATCTACAATTAATTCCGTTTTTCCATTTACATCCCTGAGCGTATAGTTTTCCAGCGCGCCCGCCCATTGCTTTACTTCATTACTTTCCAGATCTTCCAGGCCACCTTTTACAATGCCCAGGTGTTCGATAGACATGAATTCATTGGAAATGTTTTCCTTGATCCTGGACACCATGCCTTCGCCAGAACCGCTTAGAAAAAGCACCTTACTTCCCTTCGCCCAATCAGTTTCCGCTCTTGAACCTTCACTGAACACTGATGTCCATTCGCGGTAGCTTTGATCATTCCACAGTATGTCCCATACGTTTTCGCGTGGAGCGTCAATTAAAATTCTGAATTGTTGTTTTTCCATGATCTCGATTTTAAACTGTTAATAAATGTGATGTTTACTAAAAGGTTCTTCGGATTATACCTTTGTTGCGTCATTAAACGCCGGTTATTAAAATGGTCTCTATGTTGCGAGCCGATGCAAAGGTGGAATTTTTTTATTTCTGTCAAGATGGGCGAATGCGACATTGTCGACAAGTTCTTCGTTATGTGATTCTTACTTTTGACAGGGGTCTCAATTATTTAAAATATCAATACTCTGTGCTCGTCTCTGTATCCCCGCAGTGTCCTCCTGTGGTATTTCTGTGTGCCACCAAAGGTTAACCCCAGAGCGACGCAAAGGTTGCACAGAGGAGCACAAAGGGATGACACTTGACTTGAAACATGGGATGAGAAAAAAATGTGGGTCGTGTAAGAAACTTGTCCAGGATGCGACTAATGATGAAAGCCAAATCATTTAATGGAAAGGGAATTCACTCAGCTTGTAAACGATTACCGGACATTGATATTCAAGGTCTGCAATCTCTACTGCGGGGATTCGGAAAGCCGAAAAGACCTGTTCCAGGAGGTAGTGTTACAACTTTGGAAATCTTTTCCAGGTTTCAGGAAGGAATCGGCCAGTAGTACCTGGATCTATCGCGTGGCGCTGAACACAGCCATATCCAACTTCAGGAGGGAATCTAAAAAGCCGGAAAGGAGATCAATTAGCCTGGAAGAACTTGAGATACCAGAGATAGTAGGAATAGATGATAAAGAAAGAAGAAGTTCGCTACATCTCGCAATTGATAAGCTTACGGAAATCGAGAAAGCGATCATCATGCTCTACCTGGATGAGAAAAGCTATGACGAGATCAGTGAGATTATCGGCATTTCTATCAGCAATGTTGGTGTGCGATTAAACAGAATAAAAAATAAATTAAGCAAACTGATTAAAACTGATTCTTATGAATATTGAAGAATTAAAAAACGAATGGAGGCATTATGATCAAAAGCTTGCATTAACTGAGCGCCTGAATGAACGATTGATTCAAAGTATGCTGAGGGAAAGGTCAAGGTCGAGAATCTCAAAGATCAGGAGGGATTGCGTCATATTTGTGGTATTGATGTTCATCAATCTTGTATTGTTTGCTGCAATTTTTGTGGGAAATCCTTTTGATTTTAAGTACACCGTACAGTATATTCCATACGGCTTATTGACAATCGGGGTAGTGTTGGCAATTATTTCGTTGATCAAAACTTTGCGGCGTTTCGACGTGAATATAAATACAGCGAACCTTCACGGCTTTTTGATTGCGACAATAAGAGAGTATGAGAAGAATAAAAAAATGGAATCCTGGTTTGGTACCATCATTTTCTCCGGAGGCCTGCTGACTGTATTTTCTTTCTTACCCAGGAAGCTTGAGAATAACGGTTTGTGGCCTGCATTGGGTGAAACCGCAATCAGCCTGTTGATTACGGTGGCGATTTATTTTATTGCTTTCAAACTTGGAGCATTTAAAAACAGGAAGAAAGAAGGATTTGAAAACGACCTGAAGGAGCTGAATGAATTGAAAGCAATTGCTTCCGAGTTTAAGGAAAATTGATGGTACGGAGTGGACGATCGCCACGGAAACATGGCCGTACCTGTTTCAAAGTTCGCTAGATGATAACGTTACACGTATGGCATATCTAAATCGCTTGTGATAATATATCTTCGCTGATATTATACAAGATCATCCCGCCAGGAAACTTATTCATCAAATAAAACACAGCTCACCTTGTACAAACAAGACAAATATTCCGATCAGAGCAGAAGAAAATTCATCCTTAATACCGCCAAATCTGCCGGTGGCCTTGCACTGTTCTCGATTCAGCCTTTCTTTAATACGGAAAACGCCACGTCGACACAAACCCAGTTGACTGTACAGCAGGTTATCGATATTATTTTGAAAGAAGGCGGGCTTGCACCGTTGAAGGAAACAGTAGACACGATCAAATACGGTCAGGCGGATCAAACTGTATCTGGAATAGTTACTACAATGTTTCCCACCATTGCTGTCATCCAGGAGGCAGCGAAGCGCAGTGCAAATTTTATTATTGCTCATGAGCCCTCATATTACAATCACCGGGATGATCCCCAATGGGTGCAGAACAATGCAGTGCTGCAAGAAAAGCACCAACTGCTCGAGAAACACAAAATGGTCATCTGGAGATTTCATGATTATTGTCATTCTTTAAGACCAGATGCAGTGAGTTACGGTGTTGCTAAAAAAGCAGGTTGGCTGCCTTATTATAAGACAGGCCAAATCATGCTCACGATTCCCGCGGTATCGTTACAACAGTTGGTTCAACATCTTAAAACATCGCTTGGCATCGATCATCTCAGGGTCATTGGAAATCTTCAACAACGGTGCGAGCGAGTGGCTTTACTACCGGGTGCCTGGGGCGGACAACGGCAGGTTTCAGCAGCCGAGACAGAGAAGCCTGATGTTTTGGTTGTAGGTGAAGTATCCGAATGGGAAACGGCGGAATATATAAGGGATGCAAATCTGCTTGGTAAAAAAATTGCGCTGATCGTTCTGGGGCATTCAGTGAGTGAAGAACCAGGAATGGAATGGATGGTAGATTGGCTTCAACCTAAACTTACCGGTGTAAAGGTCACGCATGTAGCATCAGGCAATCCTTTTACATGGGCGTAATCATGTTGAATGAGCCGATGTGATGATTAGCCGATTAGTCAATGACTAACGGTTATATCAGGATAAGCTGATTGGTTCAGGTGGACGGAAAAATTTAACGGCAAGTCGATCCGCTGATGAGGCATGCCACGGCTCTGAGCCGTGGCATGCCTATTCGCGCATCAAGAAAGTTTTCTCGTTCCGTTAGGAACGATTTGTGATAACATGACCCCATTCACGAAACGTTCCTCAGGGGAACGAAATCTTGCCGGTTTTGCCATCTACCCAGAAATCTTCTGTGACCCGACGAATACCACCACAACTTTTCGTGGCCGGCGATAATTAGTTCTAAAGTAGTGCCCAGAGTTATCGCAAAGATTCGCTAAGTACATTACATTACATTAACGACATCGACTGGTACCATCAAGCACACGTTCTATTTTTATTCTAACAGTAAATCGTCACCATGACCAAAGACCAAAACTCACGCCGCAAATTTTTAGCGACACTGGCTGCCACTGGAGCATTAGCTACCACGCAGTTTACACCCCTGCCGGGCTTCGCGAACTCTTCTTCAGATGAGAAAGACAATGGTTTCAAACCCAGGAATGCCGACGAACCAATAAAAATTGTCAGTACGATGCGATTGTCTGCTGCCGAAATGGAGCAGATCAGGAAGGCAGGAAAAAACATTGAGCTTGTAGTAATCACTGATTCAAAAGACACGAAGCTGTTCACGGATGCTGAAGTGTGGTTTGGGTATCGTGATGGAGCAATGTTTTCGCAGGCAAAGAAATTGAAATGGGTTCAAGCACTTGGTGCGGGAGTTGAAAATATGCCGAAAGAGCTTGTTGATCATCCCTGCACGCTTACGAATATGCAGCGCATATATGCGCCAGTTATTGCGGAAAGTGCCATTGGTTTATTGTTAAGCCTTACCCGTGGGCTGACCCAACTCTCAATTCCTGCTTTTAGCCAGAAGAAGTGGATTCAAACTCCGGACGATTTAACGCTTGAAGATCTTTATGGAAAAACAATCGGAATTGTAGGAATGGGTGGAATAGGGTCTGAAACGGCCCGTCGCTTACATTACGGTTTCAATATGCGGGTATTGAGCACTGATGCGAAGCCGTTACCCAGGCCCGCTTTTGTGGAAGAATTGCATGATCCGAGCTGGCTCATGGAGATGGTACCGCAGGTAGATGTACTAATGAGTGCCGCACCATTAACTCCGATTACGAAAGGAATGTTTAATGAGCAGGTGTTTAGCAAAATGAAGCCGAGTGCATATTTTATTAATGTATCACGGGGAGGATTGGTTGACCAGGATGCGCTGGTGAAAGCGCTTAAAGAAAAGCGCATTCGCGGAGCCGGGCTGGATGTGACAACGCCGGAGCCTTTACCTCCCGATCATCCACTGTGGAGTTGTCCCAATCTTGTAATTACTCCACATAACTCTGGTGAGGCTGCAATCAGGCAGACCAGACTTATTAAATTGATTGCCGAGAACGTCAGGAGATACAGCAATGGGCTACCGTTGATGAATGTTGTTGATAAGGTGAAGGGATATTAATGGTCACTTTACGTTAGAAAAACATAGAAATCGAAAGTAACACTGGTTTGATTATTCCTGAAACGTTAGCTGAGTAACGAACAAGTCGCTGAAGAGTGCGACGCAACGAAGCTATATAGTAGTACAAAAAGCTGGCTAATAAATCACTGATAATTATCTCCGGTATATTATGCTAAAGGAGGCCATCTCCGGTTTGCGTCTTAGCGCCGTTGCGCGATGTTCTATCAAAGATCAGGTCGACCAAAATCCTGGAATAAAGGAAAATATTTTGAGGTGGCAATGCATTTTTATAATTAGGTTTATGAAGAAGTTACTCTACAGGATATCTTAAATAAATAATATGAAAACCTTTGATTTCAACAGGCGAAAGTTTATAAAGCAAGCAGCAACCACAGCCGCAGGCTTCGTTGCACTTCCAACATTCGCTCAAGAAACTTCTGGGAATTACCGGGCTGATGCGTTTGAATATGCGACGGGCGATATTGAAAAGTATGCAGGGCCTCCACGCATTCAATTTTCAGTTATCGGTATAAATCATGGTCATATCTATTCGCAGGTTGAAGCAGTAAAGCGTGGTGGCGGCGAACTTGTTTCTTTTCATGCGAAGGAAGCAGATCTTGCTGAGGCTTTTTTAAAAAGATTTCCGGACGCAAAGCGGGTGAATGATGAAAGAGAAATTCTCGAAAATAAATCGATACAACTCGTCTTAAGCTCAATTATCCCTGATGAAAGAGCACCGCTCGGTATCAGAGTGATGCAACACGGTAAAGACTATATGGTCGACAAACCAGGCATCATTACACTCGATCAATTGGCCCAAGCGCGTAAAGTGCAGAAAGAAACGAAACGGATTTACTCTATCATGTACAGCGAAAGACTGGAAAATCGGGCTACTATCAAGGCTGGCGATCTGGTGAAAGAAGGCGCGATCGGTAAGGTGATTCAAACGATTGGTCTGGGCCCGCACAAGATGAACACTCCGACAAGACCAGCGTGGTTTTTTGAAAAGAAACGTTTTGGTGGCATAATCACAGATATCGGCTCACATCAATTTGATCAATACTTATTTTTTACCGGCAGCAAAACGGCGGATATTGTCGCGTCTCAGGTTGGAAATACGAATCACCCGCAATACCCACAGTTTGAAGATTTCGGTGATGTAATGTTAAGCGGTGATGGAGGTGCAGGATATATCCGCGTTGATTGGTTCACGCCTGCCGGCTTAAATACCTGGGGCGACGGGCGTTTAACCATACTGGGTACGGATGGATATATCGAGATTCGTAAAAACATAGACATAGCCGGCCGCGATGGTGGCAATCATCTTTTTCTTGTGAATCAGAAAGAGACA
Source organism: Flavitalea sp. (assembly GCA_036742645.1). Lineage (GTDB taxonomy): Bacteria > Bacteroidota > Bacteroidia > Chitinophagales > Chitinophagaceae > Flavitalea. Next base: position 38,298 of record DAINQQ010000009.1, on the reverse strand, counting down.
AAATACATTGATTGTAGCAATGTTCCCATGCCGTACGGGGAACAACTGGTGAATGATATTGTGAATAGAACGGAAACAGCGATGACACAAGAGCATTGTTTTCTTGCAACAGAACTTGCACTGAAAGCGCAGCAAAAGGCAAAGCGAATTGGTAAAGTATAAACGCGCTATTTATTTATGAACCTTGCTCTGTGTCTTCGTGACTTTGTGGTCCCAGAGTCACAAAGACACAAAAGTAGTGACACTCGCCGTCGAAGCATGTTTCTGTCTACGTTAGCCTCTCAAATTCATCTGCAATATCTTTATTACCTACTCTGATTCCCACTTTCGTAACACGAATTCCCGATCATACAAACCTGTTCGTTTAATTGCTGATAGTTTTACATCCCTGCCTGCTCGTATGATGAATAACATCATTAAAAACTATCAACCGGACAAGGAATGAACAGGAAGAAAATCTGTACGCTTGGATTCATGATGCTAGTATTAATATCTGCAAGAACCCAACAAAATTCAGGAGCAATTAAGGAAAGATTACTGCAGCAGACAACAAGGCGGCAGAAGGTGTAACAGTTCTTATGAAAAATACATCAGGTATGCTGTTGCAGACAACAGTGGGGCATTCGGGATTAAAAATGTTGTGGCCGGCAAATATACGGTGCTGGTTAGCTTGATTGGGTACAAGGATGAAGAGCAGGATATAGCGGTAGAGCAGGAAAAAACGACTTCACCATAGATTACTTTCGAATGGATGGAAGTCTTTCCTATCAAAAAGAAAAGATCGGTTTCAACCTCGTGGTAAATCATATTCTCAATAAATATTTATTCTCTGGCGCACCATATGCAGATTACTATTACTTGCAATCAGAGCCTGGAACAAATGTCCGCTTTAGCATAGGTTACCGGTTTTAATCGTTGCGGATTAAGATAAACAGAATGACCTTAAAAAAAGTGATCAGGAAAGTCCATCTGGTACTGGGTTATCCTCGGGATTGCCATGGATAACTACAAAAGAGCAAAAAAAAAGGCCACATCTCTGTGACCTCTATCGTCCATTGCCCGGACGACCATTATTATATTTTTCGATTACGAAAATTAGAAACCGACATCATCGGTTTCCTCTTCCATTGCTGCATTATAATTTATACCAGACTTTGCTATTTCAGTAAGTAGCACGTCCGTCGCTTTCTCTTCTTCAAGTGTTTGACCTAGCACATTCTTCACATCTATATACCCCAGTGTCGATGCTAACTGTGCAAGGCTTCCGTAACTGGCGATCTCATAGTGTTCTGCTTTTTGTGCAGCCACAACGAGACCCGCATCCCTATGGGCGCTTCCTGCGTCTGTATCATCAATAATATCATTTGCTTCGCTAATTATTCCTGCCATAGCGGGACATTTTGTTGAATCGACAGGCTCATTGATCATTGCAAAGACCTGTTCGAGTCTTGACAGATGCGTTTTTGTTTCTTCGCGATGCGTATTGAAAGCTTCTTTCAATCGAACGCTGGTAGCTGCTTCTTCCATTTTCCGTAATGCCTTTATTAATTTGTTTTCAGCCCAGTACAGATCTTCCAGTTGTTCAACAAAAAATTCCTTCAGTTTGGAATTTTGCAGTACGTTTTCTTTCATGATAGTTTCTGCCATAAGATTGTTTTTTTAATATTAAAAAAATACACCCGTAGGGTATGCTATGCAAACATTTTGCCCTGTTCACTTCCTGTCGAGTCGTAATCCACAAATTTCAAACCGAAGCAAGTTTCAGTTTTTTAAGGTTTGAGGCCGGTGGATCCTTGGGCCCTGAAGCTCAATTTGTAGACTACCAAGAGGTGATAAAAACCTATTGAAATGGGTGGGGACTGACCTGAAATGTATTAAGTAACATTAAAATTTTTATCGATTTAAGCGGGGCGACGGCTGGGAACATGATGTCCCACTCTGTAATTGTTTTCTCAATTCGGGGCGTGCTCTAGACTTGGTTATGGTCGGAACGGCAGGCTGGTTGAATGCCGGTATAACGGCCCAAGAGCTCTGAATTGGAAAAACGTCGTTTTTTTCATCTCTTTGTCAAGAGAATTCTACCCGACGTGTAAGTGATTCTATGTTGCAAGCGAATGGTTTGATATTTAAAAAAAAATCACCATGAGAATCATTTTTTCGCTACTATGTTTGTTAGCTGCTTATATTCCGGGCATGGCAAAACAGTCAGTTTACCAGGGAAGCACTCCTGCTCATCCTGACGTGAGGAAGTTTCTAAATATCTCCCTTACTGACTCAATCGACTTTATCAAGTGGCAGCTAGCTATCGAAACAGACAAATATGAATTGAATTGCAGGTATGGTCTGGCGAAAGGAGGCACTGATGGCTTCACCAATGAAAGGCAGATCCGGCTCGCCGGCATCATTACGAAGCGCGGATATAACTTTATATTGAATGCCGAGGGTAGAAGTTTTTTTCTTCTTCAAATAAATTCCAATCTGCTTCATCTACTCGACAAGAAGCAGAACCTGCTCGTTGGAAATGGTGGCTACAGTTACACTCTGAATACTGACAGTCCAGTCAAAACTGATCAACTAAATATTTCTCTTAAGCAAGCCCCATTGACGGCCGAAGCGGCTTTCCAGGGAAGAACACCATGCCAGGAACTGTCAAAAACGATGGGATTGAATAAGAGTGCTGCCTGTGACAAAATGAAATGGTACATTATTTTCCTTGTCGATTCAATTACCGGAAAACCTTCTCACTATTTGAAGGGCGGCAGGGCGTATAAAAGAGAAACAATGGCCAATGGGAAATGGGAAACATTTACCGGAAAGGATGGCAGGATAATGTACAAACTTGACCCGGAGAAAAACAATTCTTCCACGTATCTTGTAAAAGTAGATGAGAATATTCTACTCTTCACTGATGCTGAGGGAAATCTAATGGTCGGTAATAAAGATTTCAGTTACACTCTGAATAGAATTCGCGGAAAATAACTCGAAATTATTTTTATATTTCTCCCTTGCAATCACTATTTCTCTCTTTCCCCTCCTTATCTCTTAGCCCGTAATTGATTAAATACCTTCTTTGATATTTTAGTTTCCCTTATCATTGTCCTATGAAATATGTGTTGCTTTTTTTCTGCTTCTTTTCTGTCAATTCTCTAATCGCACAGCCGAGGGCATATACAACAGCCAACGCCCACTCTCATAATGATTACGAGAAACCCGATCCTTTTTATAAAGCCTACAAACATCAATTTGGAAGTATTGAGGCTGATATATTTCTGTTGAAAGAATCGGATGATTTGTTTGTTGCTCATAATAGATCGGACCTCGATAAGAAAAGACGGACTCTTGATTCGCTCTATCTTCAGCCCCTGGCGAATTGCATCAGGAAAAACAACGGGTTTGTATATTCTGATACATCACGCAAACTTCAGTTGCTGATCGATATAAAAACAGAGGCCATTCCAACCCTAAACCGTTTGATCGAACAATTGAGAAAGTATCCTGAGCTAATCAATGCGTCTACCCTAAAGATTGTGATCTCGGGCAATCGGCCTCCTGCCGATATGTTTATCGTGTACCCGCCCTTCATCTTCTTTGATGGTGTTGTGGGTACTCAGTATAGCAACGAGGCGCTCTCAAGAATACCGTTATTTAGCGGAAACTTTAGTGCATTCAGTAAATGGAATGGCAAAGGCAGCATGCCAGAGAATGACAGAAACGAACTCTTGAAAGCAATCTCGGAAGTCCACCTCAACGCCAAGCCTGTTCGTTTCTGGGGCGCACCAGACGGTAATGATGCCTGGATACAATTTATGAGTTTGCAAGCAGACTATATTAACACCGACCGTATTGAAGAACTGAGCAAATTCATCGAAACCTCACAACAAAAAAGATAAAGCCAACTCCTTCTCTCTTGGCCACGACCGTATTGAAGAACTGAGCAAATTCATCGAAACCGTCAACAAAAAATGAGCTCCCTCTTTTCCTCTTTCCAACTCCTTTTCTCTTAGCCACGCCCACCCCCCACATTCCTACAACTAAATCACAAAAAAAAGTTATCATTCTTTCCATTTATCGAAAAATTTAAATAAATGAATGTATCTTCGAAGTCAATTATTTCACATGGATATTAAGAGGGCAGAGAAGATTTCAAAGGCGTTGGCAGATCCTAACCGGTTGGCCATACTGAAAGAAATTAAGAAGAATAAGGCTTGTTTGTACTGCGTTGATCTGAATAACACAATCAACCTTGCGCAGCCGTCCATTGCACATCATCTTAAACTTTTGATCGAAAGTGAACTTGTTACATCAGATAAGGAAGGCCGAAATGTGCGGTATTACCTGAATAATAAATTACTCGATGATTATATCGGGTTCCTGGAAGGCTTAAAAGTTTAATTTTTTTTGTATTTATTTATCGAAGTATTTGAATAAATCTAATAATTAATCACTATGAACACCGATAACATTTGCAAAGGCTATTGTAGCTAATGTTCCCAACAATCTGCAGATCAGCACCAGTTGCGAAACTTCGGAAGAATAAGGAAATAACATTCATGATTTTTCTAAATCAATTATTATGACACTCAGAAAGGCTTTTATTTACACTATTAGCGTATTTTCTCTCATTACACTGGTATCTTATCTTGTTTTCAGGTAAGAGTCAGATGTTTTTCCAGCGCAAGCTCAGTATATAACTTATAATTTTTATCATGGAACAACAAGAAGTATTTGTTCAGATGGCCCTGAAAGCATGGAACACGCAGGTTAATCAGGCAAATAAGTTTTTCGATGCTTTGCCCGATGATTCGGTATTACGGGAAGTTGCGCCTGGCAAAAACAGGGTTATCTATCTGTTAGGCCACCTTATCGCGGTAAACGATACGATGATCTCATTATTTGGTCTTGGTGAGCGGTTATATGCGCATCTTGACGAAGCGTTTGTAAAAAATCCGGACAGATCCGGGTTGGAGATTCCTGAAATATCAACATTGAAAGCGGATTGGAAAAGATCTAATGAAATGTTGGTTGATTATTTTAATCGAATTCCTGCTGCTGATTGGTTCAAAAAACATACAGCGATGACAGACGAAGACCTTGTCAGGGAACCGACACGTAATAAATTAAGTGTGCTTATCAACAGGACAAACCATCTTTCCTACCATCTCGGACAATTGTTGCTTGTTAAGGATAATTAACCTCTGTGCCCTTCCTCAGTTATCCGCTGTGTTTTTTTCCGGGCAAGAGCTTGTGGTGCCGAAATTCAACCACGGTGGATCACAAAGGAAGAGCCGGAGATACACAGACGTTGTTAATAACAAAACGTAAAGCCAACATTCACCTGGATTTCGTTTTTACTTCATAAGGTCCGAAAACATCTTTTACTTTTATAGTTTCCGCCGTATCATCGAGGATTATAACATAATAAGATTTTCCTCGGGGAAGAACTCTCACAAGAATATGTCCCTGGAGGCTTTTGTAAGAGTTCTCAATCAGGGGGCCGATAACATCTTTATTTGGCTGAAGCATATTCGTTGCAAAGAGATCGCGTGGTCCTTCGTACAGAAAGGGAGTTGTTGCCCTGATCAGCACTTCATGGCCAGGATGATCCGAAGACCAGACCTGTTCGATCCAAATTCGTGGACGCAGTGTTTTTACCATAAACTCGTTCAGCGCGTCGCGGTTGCCGTGATGATCCATTGTTGCAACATCAACAGCGCCGACAGCTTTTGCAACGGGGGTCTCCATATCCATCCATGCAGGTTGACCGTATCCGATGTTGCCTGGTATGTCACCACCAGTATAATACACGAAATCTCCATAATGAATTGTGACTACCTGGCTTAAGGCATTTTCACTTGGAAACGTCTTAGGATCATCCCGCCGAAACATAGGGAACTGTTCCGTTGCGCCGGTATCTTTACCTGTCCAGATGCGTCCATTTGATTTCACGCTTCTCACAAAGAAATCAGGATAGCGCGCACTTTCATATTTCATGCGAATCTGCGTTCGACTCCCGGCCTGTACGTTTCCATTTAGCAATTTTTCTTTGTCGCGTTGAGCAATAAAAGAGAAATAATTATTCATGGTTTTCCAATATCTGTACGTAGAGGGGTTGTTTTTCAGTCTCTGTTCGAAGGCTGCACCTTTCATCTCGTAGGGATTATCATAATCAGGGTATCCACGATCAAGCAGCGCTTCAACCGGAATTAGTTCAGCAATCCCTGTTATGCCAGTCAATACATAATTACCTTTTAGAGAGCGGGGCGCACCATCATAAAAAGAGCCCATATGGTCTTCGTGAAAATGAGAGAGTATCGCGTAATTAATGACCGGTTTCCTGGTTGATGGCGCTAGCTGTTTTATATAGTGAGCGATCCATTCGTAAGCACGTTTGCTTTTGTTCGGACGGATGAGTGTGTTGCGTGCTGAATTAGTTCTCGGATCGGTCGGATCCTGTTCGCCGGCATCAAATAGCAAGGTTGTACCATCAGGAAAAACGTAATATGCGACATCGCCACGCCCTGTATTAATGTGGTGTAAATCAAGATATCCCTCTTTCCATGCAATACTTGTATCTCCCTTCCCAGGTATTTGTGAGTGAACATTAAAAGTATTAACGATTCCGAAGAGAAAGGCGATACTGAGATTTTTTTTCGATAACATATAAAATGAATCTGTAGATGAAAGTAGCGAAAGTTTTTTTCGTACGATTAGGCGCGCAACGAACCAAAGAACACAGTTTCCTTCTTTGCCTCTTTGCGCGAATTTTTTTACCGAAATCTTAATTGTAAATTACTTTTTAAAAGAGCCATATGATTTTTCTTATCTTTTTTTTACAATTGGTTTTAACTCCTGATTTGCAGAAAACTCCTGTCTTTAAACCACAAACCATCGATTCCACTATCACCATTGGTTATGGAATCGCTCTCGGTGATGTTGATGGAGACAAAAAACCCGATATTTTGCTGGCCGATAAAAAGCAGATCGTTTGGTATAGGAATGGAGATTGGAAGAAATTCGTAATGGCCGAAAACCTTACTGAATATGATAATGTATGTATTGCCGCTGAAGATATTGATAGGGATGGCAAGGTAGAAGTAGCAGTAGGAGCACAATGGAATCCATCCGAAACCAAAGATGAAAAAAAATCAGGCTCAGTACATTTTCTAATCCGGCCGAAAGATCCGACCACCGAATGGAAATCTGTAAAGCTTTACCATGAAGTCACAATACACAGAATGCGTTGGGTGAGGTCATCCGATGGCAGCTATTATCTTCTTGTGTTGCCACTGCATGGGAAGGACAATACAAATGGCACCGGAACGCCAGTGAATTTATTGGTGTTCAAATACCCACAGTTGCTTAAAAAAGCCGAATCGGAACACATCATCTCAACCAACATGCACCTTACGCACAATTTCGACATTACCGATTCGAGGCAGGCACCGATAATAATTGCCGGAAAAGAGGGCCTTTCGGTGTCCCAGCGGGTTTTCAAAGACCTTCACCTGGTCACACTTCCAATGCGGGGGTTCGAAGGAGCCGGAGAAGTGAGGTTGCCACGCTCAGGAACCGAGAAATTTATCACGACGATCGAACCTATGCATGGGAACAAACTGGTAGTTTATAGCGATGAAGGACAAACGAGATTGGTACTTGATACCAGTCTCAGTGAAGGACATGCATTAGCCGCAGCGGATCTCCTGGGTACCGGTAGCAGCCAAATCGTCGCCGGGTGGCGAAGGCCTAATAAAGACGGGAAGGTCGGAGTAAAAATATATAGTAAAAAGACTGCGGCGTCAACAGACTGGGATAACCAATGGATCGATGAAAATGGAATGGCTTGTGAAGACCTGCAGGTGCTAGATATGAATGGAGATAAAAGACTAGATATCGTAGCATCGGGTAGAGCGACTCACAATTTGAAAATCTATTGGAACATGACCCCATCAGCGAGGTAATGAAATGTGTTATTACATCGATTTCCTCATAGCTCCTTTTGATAAATTCTATAAATGAAATCATACGCGCTGACATCCCTGGTTTGTGTTTTTATAGCTTCTCTCAATGCGCAGATTGCTATTACCAGGGGAGACACTACCCAAAAGAATATCGCTTTGGTTTTTACGGGTGATGAATTTGCCGACGGTGGTGAATTCATCAATTCAGTGTTGCAAAAAGAAAATATCAAGGGTTCATTTTTTTTAACCGGTAATTTTTACCGCAATAAGGATTTCAAACGCCTGATTCGCCTATTGATTATAAACGGTAATTACCTTGGTTCTCATTCCGACAAGCACTTATTGTATAATGACTGGACAAAGCGCGACAGCCTGCTCGTTACAAAGCGACAATTTTATGTTGACCTGGCCCGGTCGTATCGGGAGTTGAGTCGCTGGGGCATTCCACGTGAGCAAGCCCTTTATTTTCTTCCACCTTTTGAATGGTATAACGATTCCATTGTGTCGTGGACCCATCAAATGGGTTTTCGGCTTATTAATTTTACACCGGGTACACGTAGTACTGCTGACTATACTTACCCGGAAATGGAATCAAAATATGTGGATAGCAAAGCCATCTTTCAATCAATTACGGATTACGAACAGACATCCCGTTCCGGCTTGAATGGCTTTATCCTGTTAGTTCATATCGGGACTGATCCAAGGCGAAAGGACAAATTTTATGAGTATTTGCCAGATCTTATCAGAGAGCTAAAGAGCAAACAATATCATTTTGTTCGGATAAATGAATTGTTGGACAGGCGATGATCGTCTTAGCGGAATAATTTGACGAACAATCAAAGGTTTTTTCCTCATGCTTTATGTTCGTCCTGTTCTTCTTAGTGTTCGTTGTGAGCCCCCAACTGATGAATTGTGTGTGGTCAGCGGTGAGTGGTCAGTTAGAAAGGCTGATATGATGTTCTAGCCTGGAATTGTTACAGTCAGAGGGTTCAGGAAGAAGAAGACGAAAAAGCCCATCTTTTTATAAATTACGGTTCATGAAAGTAGTTTGTTTGGTACTGGCCTTAGCCGTCAGTCTTGCAGCAATCGGTCAGAGTCGAAAGACGCAGGTTAGTATTAAAGGCGAGGACTTTTATATCAATAACGAGATTACCCTGAAGAAAAAAGTATATAATGGAATGAGGCTCGAAGGCTTGCTTCCGAATTCGAGAATGGTGCAAGGAATATTTGATGATTACAACGAGGAGACCCAAAACTTATGGCTTTATCCGGATACGAAGAAGTGGGATGCGAATCGAAACACGAATGAATTCATTGCAGCAATGCCGGCCTGGAAGGAAGATGGCCTGCTTGCATTCACAATTAACTTGCAGGGAGGAAGTCCATTCGGTTACAGCAGTGCAAAACAGACTTGGATCAATTCAGCATTTCTGGCAGATGGCAAATTGGATGCAGCATATATGAAAAGGCTCGAACGAATCCTGGATAGGGCAGATGAGTTGGGAATGATTGCAATCGTGGGATATTTTTATTTTGGGCAGGATCAAAACCTTAAAGATGAAGCGGCTGTTATTGAGGCGACCAGGAACGCTACGAAATGGATAGTTGATAAAGGTTATAACAATGTTCTTATCGAGATCAACAATGAATGTGATATTAATAGCACCAGAACGAGTTCAGGCGATCCATATAACCACGCCATTCTCGATGTAAAACGTGTTCATGAGTTGATCAACATCGCAAAATCTATGTCCCATAAAAACAAAAGGTTACCGGTTTCAACGAGTTTCAAAGGCGGGGCTAAGCCTTCAGAGAACGTACTGCAAACTGCCGACTTCGTGTTGATCCATGGTAATGGCGTCAAAAAGCCCGAACAGCTTACTCAATTGATTCAATCAGTCCGATCGGATTCTTCTTATAAAAAGAATCCGATTGTTGTCAATGAGGATGATCACTTTGACTTTGACAAACCACAAAATAATTTTCTAGCTGCTACCAAGGAACACGTTTCCTGGGGCTTCTTCGATTATCGAATGAAAGATGAAGGTCTCAATCAAGGCTACCAGAGCCTCCCCGTAGATTGGAGCATTGGGTCTGAAAGAAAAAAACAATTCTTCGAACTGCTCAAAAAAATGACACAACAATAAGTATGTATGACGTGAGATATACGATGTACGATGACGGATAGAAATCATGGATGACGTAGACGTGCATAATTTATTTACAATTTGCGCTGGTCCAGAAACAGCTGGTTACTTTCTAATGTAAACCGCATTTTTAGCAGCATCAATATCCCTGGCAACATCTACCCTTATTGTTTGCCAGTGAAACCGGAGGTGATCGTTCTCTTTCCAATGTTTACCATCCTGTTCACTGTAATGCACGAGCGGCATGTCATTATATAAGTGACGGGTAATGCTTATTATCGTATCCCAAAATTTCAATGCATTTTCCAGATGTTGAATAGCTTCCTGTTTAAGTTGTTCCTTGCCTTCCAGACGATAAGTTTGTAACGCCACTGCTCCTTTCAATTTTTCTGCCAGGTGTAGGCCGAGATTAGACCAGGCTCTTATGTCCGCTATCTCATATGCAAGCGCTTTGTTGTCTCCAACGCTCACTTTTTTTACAAGCGCAAGTGCTTTTTTACAATCCTGTTCAAGCAAGTGTGCGAGTACCGGGGGGGTGGTCCTGTCTTTATCAAACTTTTCTCCGGCAATATTTTTCTTCACATAATCAGCAACGGATACATAATCCGGATCAGTTACAGGTTGATTGATCAACCTGTCGACAGAAATGTATTCAACCCGTTTAACCTTACTGTCCAGCGCCATCATTCCTTCACTATAAAGGGAAAAGTCCCATGTAAAATCGAAAAGAGAGGCCAATCGTAGCGGAGTATGGGAAGCGAGTGACATAGCTTCAAGCAAATCGCCGGCGGCCTGACCATACCTCTGCATATACTCTGCTTTGAATATTTTGTTTGGGGCTGCGGGATTATACAGTAATCTTCCCCATATCTTGTAAAACAGCCATTGCCGTTCAAAGGCGTATTTCCAGGGAATCGCGACGGTGTCTTTCGTAAAATAATCTTTAGCGGGAATATAGGTTTCTGATCCAACGAAATATCCACCAACATAAGCAGGTGTATTTGTTGTAATATGATTTCGTACAAAATCGGGTGAGCCCCAGCGCAAACAGAAGAAATCTTCGTTGCGGGCAGTCCAGGTGACTTTATATTTTGTTGGCACAGGATTGAAATAAGTATCATACAACTTACCTCCATGGACCTTTATCAGTTTTGGCGTAGAGTGGGCATGTGACCAGTTGAATTTAAGGTCCGCCCAAATTGGCGCCTCGATAAAATTCAGATCGGCTTCAGCTTCAATCGACTTTCTTGTCAGACGCTCGGTTTCAACACTTGTTGCCCCGAGCGATGCTGTTGTGCTTGAAAAAGGTATCCGGTGAACCAGCTTGGATTTTCTGCCAGCCAGTCGCATCCCTTCGATAATTGTTTCACGCATCCACTTTTCGCGCTGATCAGGCGTCATTCCTGCCATGCCTTCGCCGAGTGTAAGTCCCATCCCGGTGAGCTCCGGATATTCCTGCAGCATTTGTGTTACGGATTCTCTTGTGTATCGTTTGATAATTTCAGACGTGTCGCCGCGCACGAAGAAATGATGTTCGAGGTTGTCCATAGCCACATTGTGTGCCTTTGCAAACTCCGGAGTGACGAAGATGTTAAAAGGAATGATGTAAGTATCGATCGCACGTTCCTTTGCCATCCTGAAAATTGCTCCGAATAAAGCTTTCCATTCTTTCATTTCCTCATCGTTGAAAGGACTCGCCTCTGGAAAATTCTTTGATTTAATCAGGTAGGGATAAGGATGAAGATTCCACAAGGAAAGACTGTTGAAACGATTTTCAACCATCATGTCCAAAAACGTTTTCCAGTACACTGTATCTCTGCATGTTTCTCCATGCAGATCGAGAGCATAACTATGCCGGTAAGTATCCCAGGGCAGGTCAAATTTAATTGCGCGGAAAGGGACATGGGGTTTTTCCTTTTTTGGTGTTATCCTGCTTATCGGAATTCCGTTTCGAACGTCTTCAGAAAGAGAGAAACATCCGTAGATCAAACCGCGTTCATCTCCTCCAGTTACTGTTATCAATCTTGGCTTGTTTTCGATCGAAAATGCTTCCGGTTCAAGTTGTTTAGCATCTACTTTGAATTGAATCGTATATCCGCTCTCTGCCTGGCGTGTCGAAAATTTCTTGTCAGCAAGAGTTCTTTCTAAAATGCTTGCCGCGTATACTTGTTGGGGGGAATTTGAATGTTGTAATTGCACCGACTGGCAAAAGCAAGCCGTAAGATTAGCGAAACAGATAGCCACGAACGAGCACAGTATTCTTTTCATTAAATGAATTTAATAAGAATATATTTTTGCCTACAGTGAGAGTAGGTCGATTATCATAGTTTCTCGTGTTCGTTGTGCCAGTACAAGGCACAACGACATGAAGAAAATGTCAATATCAGGTCCGTTCGCTTCTTGAAGTGACAAACTCTGTCAGAATCGCATTTAAGAACTGTGGTTGCTTATAACCGCGTTAACGCTGTGAGACTGTATTGGTCAGTGTTCCAATGCCATCGATAGAGATTTGCACTTCATCGCCCGTCTCAAGTGTAAAATGATCTGGAGGTACGATGCCCGTACCAGTCATTAGAAAAACGCCAAAAGGGAAGGACGTTTCCCTGAATAAATATTCTACAAGTTCGGTATGAGCACGCTTCATGCGGTTGATAGATATTTCTCCTGAGAAAACATTTTTGTTTTGCCGGTTGATGTTTAGGTGTATCAAGGTGCCGGAGTCGATAGGTCTCCCTGGCACGTAGATACAGGGTCCTATTGCTGCGGACGCATCATAGGATTTCGCCTGGGGCAAATAAAGTGGGTTTTCTCCTTCTATGTCGCGCGAGCTCATGTCGTTTCCGACTGTGTATCCTTCAATCGTACCCTCGGAAGAAATAAATAGAGTCAGCTCCGGTTCGGGAACATTCCACCTGGAGTCTTTTCTGATTCTTACTGTTCCGCCATCACCAACTACACGCGATGCAGTGGCTTTAAAAAATAATTCAGGTCTATCAGCCTCGTATACCCGTGCATAAAAATCTCCAGCGCCGGCATCCTTTGCTTCCTCCATACGAGCCTCGCGGCTACGTAAATAGGTAACTCCAGAAGCCCAAATCTCCTGGTGCTGAATTGGTGGTAAGATGTTAGTAAGAGCTTTTTGCGAGTTATCAGCGGTCAGTGTTTTTATTTTGTCTGACACATATTGATGCAAATTCTTCCTATTGATAAATTTGTCCCAATCTTCATCCCTCACATTGAAGTATTTTCCCTCCTGGTCGATAACGATGCCTTGTTCTGTTCTATAGATTTTCATATCAGTTAGCAATTATCCGATCAATGTACGAAAAGCTGTATAGCTGACAAAAAAATGAGTCTTTGCCAAATGTGTTTCATCTACACATTTCAAGTTCCTGTCTACTCTTTTTGCTTAAATCAGGAAACAGGCGTTAGGTTGCATTCAAATAAGGTCGAAGAAAACAAAGGGAACAGTTACTATGTTCAATTTACATTTGAACTAATAAATACTGAAAGAGTGACGAGATCAAAATATTTTGTCCCAGTGATTCACATTCTTATCTGGCTTGTTTTGCTTATAGTTCCTGCTATTGTCTTTAAGGATGTAAAATTAGATACCGGGCTGCCTTCTAAATTTTTCCTGGTTACCAACCTTTACCATATCGGCTTGTTTTACATGAACGCCTATTGGTTGTATCCTCGATTTTTTACACGAACAAAATGGTGGTTGTATTTTATTTCCCTCGCTGTTATTATTATCGGTTCTTATTACGGTAAAATATATGCATTACAGTTTATAAATCCAGCTTTTTCGGTCAATGACATTAATGACAGGCTTATTTTTTTCCCTCCGTTTCCTTTTATAGTGGCAAGCTTTTTTTTCCGGCTGATCCTCGATAGAATGCGGTTTGAAAAACTTGAAGAAGAAAGAAAAGCAGAACGGCTTGCTTCAGAATTGAAATTTCTGCGTTCTCAGGTCAGTCCGCATTTTTTATTTAATGTATTAACTAATATAGTTTCGCTTGCGAGGAAAAAATCCGAATTGCTGGAACCTGCTCTCATTCAATTATCCGACATGCTTCGATATACGCTGTATGAAACAGGCGACGACCAGTTCCAGGTTTCTAAAGAAATAGACTATTTACGGAACTATGTCGAGTTGCAGCAACTCCGGTTTGGTGAAGACGTATTCGTGGAACTCAATGTTCGGAACGAAGAGCCTGATTGCACGATTGAGCCGATGTTACTCATACCGTTTGTTGAGAATGCCTTCAAACACGGTATTGGCATGGTGAAAGAACCATTTATCAGGATATTAATAGAGATAAAGAGACGGCATTTGTTTTTTAGGGTGAGCAATAATTATAACAGGGAAAACCTTTCGAAGGACAAAAATCCAGGCATTGGGCTATTGAATGTAAAAAACCGGTTAAGACTATTATATAACAATTATCATGATCTGCTGATTGAAGATAATGGTGAAATTTACAGTATCGAATTAAACCTTGATCTCAAATGTTGAATTGCATTGCCGTTGATGATGAAAAGCTCGTGTTGGATCTTTTGGTGGATAATATTCAAAAGATCCCATTCCTGCGATTAGTAAAAAGTTGCAAAAATGCGATGGAGGCGGCTGCTGTGTTGCATTACGAGCAGGTTGATCTAATCTTACTGGATATACAGATGCCGGGATTAAACGGGTTGAAATTTTTGGAATCGCTACAGAATCCGCCGATGGTTATATTCGTAACCGCATATAAGGAATATGCTGTGGAAGGTTTCAACCTGAATGCCATAGATTACCTGTTAAAACCAGTGTCGTTCGAACGGTTCCTAAAAGCTTGTAATAAAGCGTATGAATTTTTCAAGCTCCAACAAAAGCCGGCTAGCAGGGAAGAGCATCCAGACTATTTTTTCGTTTATGTCGAATACAACCTCGTAAAAATTTCCATGTCGGATATATTGTATATAGAAGGAATGAAAGACTACGTGAAAATACATCTTACATCATCTTCAAAACCTGTGATCACAAAGATGAGTATGAAGTCTTTGGAAGAAAAACTCTCCGCACATCAATTCCTGCGAACTCATAAATCATACATTGTCTCTGCTTCCAAAGTAACAGCTATCAAACGCGACTTGATCTGTGTTGGTTCACTCGAACTTCCATTGAGTGAAAGCTATAAGTCATCGGTTGAAAAAATGCTCTCTATTTAATTGATGTCCTGGAATTGAATTCCTATGCTCCTCCTATGTCTCCATGTGCCTGTGTGATAAAAAGAAATTTAATCACATAGACACATAGAAACATAGCAAAGCACATAGCTGACTACTCGACTCCCGATCCCCTGACTCCCGACTGCTGATTCCGACTCCCGACCCAGAACTCCCGACTAATGTCACCGTAATCGCTGATATTTGTAGAGCGATGCCTAAGATGCGACAAATAATTCTTGGATGTTCGCTATTGTTTGTTATGGGAACAAGCGATGCTCAAACTAGTGCAATAGATAGTCTTGAATCTTCGTTGGCCCATTCAACAGACACCACGCGAGTCAATCTCCTCAACAAGCTGAGCAAATCCTACTGGTATATTGATCCAAACAAGACCATCAAATATGCTGCGGAGGCAATGACGCTCGCAAAAGATCTCAATCATAAAACCGGCCTCACCTCGGCTTATAATAACACGGGTGTGGGCTACTATCAGCAGAACAAATATGAGGAAGCGCTCCAATGGTATAATAAAGCGTTGGGATTGCACCGGGAAACCGGGAACTACGTTGGTGAAGGATATGTACTCAGTAACATGGGCTTGATATATTGGAAACAAGGCGCCTTGACCACTGCCGTTGAATATTATCTCCAGACTTTGAAGATTTGGGAAGATCATAAACTAGAGAACGAAATGGCGTCTGTTTTCGATAACCTTGGGAACGTCTACAACGAACACGGAGATTACAATCGCGCACTTTTATATTATTTCAAAGCTGCAGAAATACAGAAAAGGTATTCAAATACTGCTCACGAGCGTAGTATGACCTTAAGCAATATCGGCACAGCCTACCTGGGCAAGGCTAATAACCCAGAGGCTTTAAGTTACTTTCTTAAGTCGCTCGAACTGCTTGCTGAAGACGAGAAAGAAAGCCGCGCTGTTTCATTTTCTAATATCGGCTTAACATACATTGAACTGAAGGATTACACCAGGGCTAAAGACTACCTCAAGCGTGCACTAAACTTACAGGAGGAAATAGAGGACATCGATGGAATGATCCATACTTTGCTGGGCCTTTCAAAAATGAGTCAGCAGACGGGAAATCTCAAAGAAAGTCGGCCATATGCGAGTCGCGCGCTTTCACTAGCAATCAAAATAAATGATCTGCCGGTTTTGGTAGAAACATGGCAAATCCTTTCAGATATTTCTGCGAGTGAGGGTGATCACAAAAGCGCTTACAGTTACTACAGAAATTATGTTTCGACAAAGGATTCGTTAACGAATAAAGAAAACATATACAAGATCGCGCAGCTGCAAGCAGGTTTCGAAACACAAAAGAAGCAGGCAGAAATTGAAGCCTTGAAAAAGCAGCGACAACAACTAGCATTCAAACGGAATACGATTATAGGGGGTTTGATGGCCCTGCTCATCATTGCCGGATTAATAGTCAGCACGCAGCGATTGAGGATACGAAAAAATACTCAGCTCGGAAAAATCAATGAACAGCTTGTTGCGCAGGCAGAGCAGCTTAACGATCAAACCATCAGACTACGTGAGCTGGACAAAGCAAAATCCACCTTTTTTGCCAATATTTCTCATGAATTCAGGACGCCTCTCACGCTAATTCTTAATAGCCTTTCTGACAGAATATCCAACGTAGAAGCATCAGAAGATAAATCGGAACTCGAGCAGCTTGAGGTAATGTTGAGAAATGCCAGGCGCCTCCTTAATCTCATTAATCAGCTTCTCGATCTGTCGAAACTCGAATCCGGACATATGAAGTTGTCTGCAGAGAATTGCAATCTCAATGATCTATTAAAGGTCGTTCACGGTTCATTTTCTTCACTTAGTGTTTCGAGGCAGGTTAAATTTTCTCTGGCGGTTTCTGATGAAATAATTATGTGCCGGCTCGATATTGACAAAACAGAAAAGATTCTTTATAATCTTCTATCGAACGCTTTCAAATTCACGCCTGTGAATGGTTCGATCGAAGTTGCCGGAAAGCGAGTTGATAACGAGATAGAAGTCGCCGTTCAAAATACGGGTCCAGGTATTCCTGAGGATCAGCTTCCTCATGTCTTCAATCGTTTCTACCAGGGAAAACAATATTATTCGGACGAACAAGGCACAGGAATTGGTCTCGCCTTAACCAGGGAACTTGTCGAGTTACACGGAGGAAAAATTCAGGTAGAAAGCGATCAAAATAGAACATGCTTCACGGTCCGGCTTCCTCTGGTACCGGTTATCAACGACGATGTAGTATTCCTTACATCCGCCGGACAAACACATTATGATCCGGCCTTATCTACAGCGGGTTTGAATGTGGATCAAAAAAATTATGTGGCTGAGCCAGGTCAGGCGGATATAGAGAGTCCTTCTGTATTGATTATTGAAGACAATGAGGATCTCCGCAATTATATGAAGCGAAACCTCGTCGAAAAATACCAGGTAATAGAGTCCGAAAATGGCAAAGATGGACTGGAAAAAGCCATTTTGTTTGTACCGGATCTGATAATAACTGATTGGATGATGCCTGAAATGGATGGCCTCGCTCTTTGTCATCATCTCAAAACTGACGAACGGACAAGTCACATTCCGGTAATTATGGTAACCGCGTTGGCGAGTGACGATGCAAAATTCCAGGGCCTGGAAACGGGGGCGGACGATTATCTTACAAAACCTTTTGATAATCGGGAACTGAATATACGGATCAGGAACCTGGTCGATAGCCGAAAACTTCTACGAGAGCGTTTCAGTCGGGAACTGCATCTTGGTCCGAAAAAGGTCAGAGTGTCCTCCATGGATGAGATATTTCTGAATAAAGTGATGCAGACAGTGGAGACATATCTTGGCGATGCCGAGTTCAGCATGGAAAAATTCGGCCAGGAAGTTGGTCTGAGCCGAATGCAGCTGCATCGAAAGTTGAAGGCCCTGACTGGAGCGTCGCCCGGAGATTTTCTAAGAACAACCCGCCTCAAACGTGCAAAGCAATTATTAGAATCGCGGGCAGGGAATGTGTCGGAGGTGGCCTATGAGGTTGGGTTCAATAATCTCTCTTATTTTTCGAAATGTTACCGTGAACAGTTTGGAATGACTCCAAATGAAGCTTTTTCTTCCCATGTTACAAATCCTGCCGGAAATGTTACTGGCTAAGCGATTGATCTTCAGATATTTTTTTTGATGTTACAATATTGTCAGTGATTGTTACCCTCGTTCTAACAAAGGTTCAGAGAGCCCTGTAGTTTTGCGCCCGGAATCAAATCACACATCAAAAAAACCTTACAATGAAAAAGTCAGTATCAGTTCTCAGAAACATTTCTCTTGTTATTCTCTCCGTTTCCTTTTTTCTTGCTTCATGTAGTAAAGACAAGGATATCGCCGCGCCAGCCGCCTCATTTGCCGGGCAATACCTCGTGGCCGACGACACCGAAACTTATATCCTTAAAGTAGAAAATAAAGGCGGCAATAATTTTCAGATCATCGAGTTTGGCGGCTTCCTGAATGCTCCGCTGAAAGCGGTAGCTGAAGGCAATACCCTGAAAATTCCCTCGCAAACGTTTACGAACCCCAATGGTAAGAAACTTACAGTAGTAGGTACAGGAGTTCTGGCAACAAAGAATTCCAAAGATGACACCATAACTTTTCAATACACCGTCAGCGGATTTGCAAACTATGATGGTGATTTTACAGGCACGAGGAAATAGAATATCCGGAAAAGCCAATGTCATCTGGGCCCTTCGGGGCCCTTTTCTTTTTGTGGAAGAAATATTTCATAGACTGGACTCACGCAAAAAAGAAGCGGATAAGTAAAGGCTTTCTTAGTTAAGCCTTTGGACGGTTCTTTGGGCCGGGGTGAGTTTCATTGGGATTTGTGTAAAGTGTTTAACCGGAAGCAGGCATACGGCTGCAACGGTATTTGGATGGCATGGAATTTTTAATTAAGCAATAAAACTTTATGTCATACTATAAACGGCAAAGTGCGAGGCAGGAGCAACAAAGGCTAGACGTTAACGAAGAATATGAATTGATGAATTGGACAGAGCGGTATGGAGTGTCTGCGGAAAAGATCAGGGAGGCGGTTACCGTGGTAGGAAATAGGGTGTCAGATGTGGTAAGGTACCTGCTTGACGGCAACAGGGCAAACCAGCTAACTAATCGTTGATAGGATTAGATCACTCGTCGTAACCTATCTGATAGCCGTCTTTTGCTCTGCGTTGCAACCTGTTACCGTGTGGAAGAAGAGCCAGTTTTCAATTTGCAGACAAAAAATGTATACGAGGGATTGGTGATTGGGTTTCAGCGAAGCGTATGGATCAGAAAAATTGAATATGATGTCATAAGAATTTATCTGATCCACACGTATGAACAATTCTAAGTTACCACGCTGTCGTTTCAAACGTAAACACTAGATTAACCGGTTTTTCATATCCAATCTATTGAACAGCCGCAACAATTACTGGATGTTTGCATAGGCGGCGTAGAGTGATAAGCAAAATAGGAATTGTAAAATTAAGGATAACGGTAAGATATAAGTTGAGTATAAAAGCCTGTAATGGATACGTTTTTATACCGATTCGAAAATTAAAGGTTACTATATACTTCAAGAACAGAATTACTTCGAACAGGTTCCACTTTTTCGAGCTGCCGGCTATCTAGATTTTCATATACTTCAACATAAAAGTCTGATATCTTATAAATTGAGATCAATCGCATTCTTGTTTTTTTTTCCAGAACATTCCTGCCAAATTCCTTAAGTAATTTGAATCGGGTTTTGTGGTTGAATTGGCAGAATTCGCCTCTGGTCAATCGCATTGAGTACGCTTAAGTAGATAAAAAATAATTCCTTAACAGGTTTAAGTGTTAGTCGAAACATGAAATTGGTTTATCAATCGGTTATTTGGTCAGGTTAGCTGAGGTCAGGCTCATCATGGCCAGTGTTTCTGCGTTATAATTATCCCTGATCTGCATGAATGCATAGGTAGAATACAGTTCGGCTCCAACTTTTCTCTTTTCAATAGGTGCCGAGAAGCCCAGGAGAACCTTTTTCTTTCCCAGTGTCCCGGCACGCATCATCACCTGGTATAACGCCTGGCGGTAAACTTTATAATCTTGATTGTAAGTATAGTCAACCCCAATGATCATCGGGATATGATTCACGCCACCAATATGACTAAACACTACGGCCACAGTCTTACAGGCTCCATCACCGGTCTTTAATTTTAACACAAGAGTTTCCCATGAATCATTGTGGGCGATATTGGCAAATAGTTTCCTGGGTAAGGTGAAAGTGTTTAACTCAAGACTGTTGTTCTTGACGTTTTCGTATAATGAATACCAATGGTCTATTTCTTTTTCTGTTGGATTCCGCACAATCTCTACCTCATATTTGTCGAGGTATCTTCTTACATGTTTGCGGAAGTGAATTTTCGAGTTCTTCGAAAGCGTTTGATAAAACTCTTCTGAAGTGTTCCATCCCATTTTATCCACCACATTATTATCTGGCATGGACGTCTTAAAAAATCCATTGTCAATGAGAAAGCTTTCAAACTCCTCCTCCACGTTATTAAAATCGCGGAGCACAATACTGTTCGCATTATATTTTTCCTGCAAAGCATTTATCTGATCGAACACTAATTGCATTCCATCTTTCCACAATGGAGACGTTTTATCAATAAACATGTGTTCACCTTCAGTCAGCAGTGAGCCCGCGGTTATTACTCTCGAGGTGAAATAGTAAGGATCAATCCCTCTTCTTACTTCTATGCGTTCGGAAACCTCAGCTGGTGAAAGCATGTCGTCTTTCCATAGTGTAGTTGTAAAGAAACTTGCCACCACTGGCTTTCCGGTTGTTATATCTTTAATAATTACATAATCAAATTCCCAATTACTTTCGGGGTTATCATTATTTTGGAAGCTCTCTTCAAGTAAAGCCATGCCATCCCAGTCAAATGTTCCTTTGTTTTTGTATATCGCATTCCATTCATTCTTGTCAATGTCATAAATACTTTTATAATGGCATGATTTTAATGAAAATGCCTGACTGATAACCGATGCCACTTTTTCATCCAGGAGTTGTTGTTCGGGTACTGGCATTCTAAATGCCTTATAAATCTCCTCGAAGGTTACGCCTTCATCTTTGAGCGCCTTGGGAAGTTCTTCTGACATGGTCCGAACCATCGCTTCGATCTGCGAAAATGAATGCAGCCGGGTGATTGTAAAACGAATCCCTGTGTTCTTCATGGGGACTGCAGGAAAAATGCCCAGGTTAACGTAATAGCCTGCCTCCAGCATGCGACGGACCATGTTGTATCCTACTTTAGGCAGGTGAACCCCCACGAAGAAAATTGCGGCGTTGTTTTCCGCGATCACAGGGAGATGGTATTTTTTTAGCATCAGGTTTGTGAACTTTATTCGTTCCTGCAGATCTTCCTGCATGCCATATATTTCGTCGGTAAGATGTATCGTTGCGGCTGCAACGGCAGCCCCTAGTTGAGCTGGTTGAAGCGGGCCTGAGGTGATCAACGTGCTTCCACAGGTTCTAACCTTCCTGGCTAATTCCGTATTCGGGTAAACCATCACACCCCCGCCAGATGCAAAGGCCTTATTAAGCGAAGTTCCAAGAACCATCTTTGGATGAAATTTCCTGTTGTTTAAGACAGATCCTCTTCCGTGCATGCCCTGGATGCTCATACCGTGAGCATCATCTATGTAAAGATGAAACTGCGGATAAATATCAAGGAGCCGATAAAGATCATCAAGCGGAGCGGTGTCTCCGAACATAGAATATACTCCATCAGCGAGGTACCATATCTTATTGTGTTTATTGCGCAGGATTTTAATCCGGTCTTCCAGCAAATCCATTCTGTTATGTCTTAAAACCTCTACATGTGTGCCTGCCGACTTCAAAAGTTTCACTGCAGTAACCACAGAGTTATGAACCTGCTGATCAGTAATCAACACGTCGGCGGATGTCATCAGCACTGGAATATTAGCAATATGCCCCAGCGTAGTCGTCGGCGTTACAACACACGATGCCTCAAATATTTTTGACAGCAATTCCTCCAGGTGCTGGTATAATTTCACGGAAACATACGCACGCGATTCTGAAAACTGCGTTCCATAATGATCAATAGCTGCTTTTGAAGCCTCCCGTAAACGCGAATCAAACTCAAGCCCAAGATAGCTGCACGAACCGAAATTGATAACCGTCTTGCCTTTTAGAGAGATGTGATTATCATATAGTGAATCATCGTCAGTGTACAAATGAAGTATGCCTCTTCTAACTCCGTCAGATATAATCTGATCGACAGTATCATTGATCACGGTATTTGGCTTCATTTGAAAGAGGCTTTTGTAATAGACCGGTACAAACTTTATCTTTATACTCCATTTAAAAAACAAGTAAAAGACTGATTTTTACGGACCACGATAGATGTTTTTCCTAAGACTTTATACTTAGAAATGCATTCAATTATTGTGCTATCAAATTATTGTGTTATGGACAAAATTTTTGATACGCCATATGTTTACTATGAATTACAGGGTGATTTGATGATTGGGACTTACAAGAAAGATTTGAAAATCAATCTGGAAGTAGCAAAAGAGATCGTCCGGGTGCGGCAGGAACTTGCGAATAATTCCCCTGTTTTGGCGCTGATATACAACCAGGGAGTGGTAAAAATGGATAAGAAAGCCCGGGAATATTTTGCGTCAATCGAAGGAGTAAAAGGTATCATTGCAGCCGCAATTGTTGTTGGCTCACCATTTACTACCTTTCTGGCGAATTTTTTTGTGTCGGTGAACAAACCAAAAATGCCTGTCAGAGTTTTTTCAGATGCAGGTGATGCGTTGAAATGGCTTGAGAAGCACAGGAAATAATTTATGACATGGATAGCAGGTTTAGGAAAATAAATAAATTACTAAGCGAATACTCATTAGGCAACTTCAATAAAAAACTTCGGATCTCTTCCCGGATGGATGAAGTGGATGCTTTTATTATGGGTGTAAATATGCTGGGGGAGGAGTTAAAGGAGAAAACGATTTCACGAAATTATTTTAATAATATCTTCAATTCCGTGTCCGATATGGTATTCGTGTTAGACAAGCAGGGAAAAATAGAAAACATCAACACATCCGTAACGAATCATCTCGGTTATGATCTCGATTCTCTGCAAGGAAAACCTATCGGTTATTTGGTCGATAAATTGCAGCCAGATTGGTTCAGTCAGGTCTTAAAAGATATGCGCGCCTCGAAAACGATCAGCCACGAAATAATTTTTAAAGGAAAGAATAAAAATAGCATTCCGGTACTCATCTCTGCTTCTTTCCTGATTGCAGAAAATAATATGGAAGGAGGGGTATTGCTTACGGCTAAAGATATATCTATACAGAAGAAAACGCAGAACATCGTACTAAAGGCAATCATTGAAACGGAAGAGAAAGAGAGGATTCGTTTTGCAAAGGATATTCATGACAGCATCGGGCAGCAGCTTTCTGCAATAAAATTCTATATTGGAACCTCGGCAGATGCGGTGGAAGATTCAAGGCAGAAATCAATCCTATTGAAAGCGAACGCTGCATTGGTTGACGTGCAGGCCGACATGAGAAATATATGTTTTAACATCATGCCGAAAAGCCTTGAGTTTTTTGGATTGGTAAAAGCCGTGGAGGAGTTGTGTTCAAAAAACGAACTTCTCAACCAAATCAATATCTCAATAAAAGAGGCGGGCGATTTTCCCAGGTTGTCGATCCAACAGGAGTTCGCACTCTTCCGGGTTATCCAGGAATTCATCAACAACGCATTGAAGCATAGCAAGGCGGACAAACTTTGGATTGAATTCAAAAGCAAAAAGAACATGGCATTTGTTACCTTACGAGATAACGGTATTGGGTTTAATATTGAAACTTTGCAGAGCCAGGGAATGGGCCTTAGCAATGTGAGATCACGTATTAGACCATACAACGGTGAAGTAGAAATTTGTAGCGAGCCGGGAAAAGGTACCCGGTATGAAATCTCAATTCCTGTGGAAGACAACCAGTAATATGATGGAGGCGAACAGTCAAATAGTGCGGTTACTAATAATCGATGATCACCAGATGGTCAGGGACGGTATCAGAGTAATGCTTGAATCGAAAAATGAATCTATGCCGTTCGAAATCGACGAAGCAGAAAACGGAGAGGCCGGCGTTCAGAAAATTCTGAAAAAGCATTTTGATATCGTGCTTATAGATTACCAGTTGCCTGGAATGACCGGTACTGAAACACTGAAGAAGATTCGATTATATAAAAAAGATATGAAAGTGCTGGCGCTTTCGAACTATGATGAACTGTCTTATGTAAAAAGCATGATCAGCGAGGGTGCTAATGGGTACATCTTGAAAAATATCGAACCGGCTCAACTCGTTCACGCCATACAGGTTGTATTATCGGGAAGCTCGTATTATTCCAACGAAGTAGCACTCAAACTTATTGACTCCGCTAAAAATACCGACAACTTCGTTCCGGCAAATAAGAATCGCCTGACAAAAAGAGAGCTGGAGATCTTGAAAATGATCGCGCTCGAAATGACGAATGATGAAATTGCCAAAGGGTTATTTATTAGCAAACGCACTGTGGATACTCACCGGCAAAACCTCTTAAACAAGTTACACGTTAAAAATACTGCGGGATTGATAAAGGCTGCCTATGCCTTTAAGCTTGTATAAAACCGATTGGCACGAATATCATGCCATAAGCGATCTCTTCAATAAACGTGGGTTCTGTAAAGTTTGAAATCTTACCCACTGACGCTACGCTTAAATTCAAGCCTCAGCGCTATATTCTTCAAAGCCACCTGTAAACAGTATCGCTATGCGGTATTTTATCATGCTGCAGAGCATTTCAGGAGATATGCTCATCTTTCAAACTGACTCTACATTCCTTTCCAGATTACCATGCCTATAGCGTGTTTTTACTTATCATCATTGCGCAAATTCTAGCTTTTAACTGCGTGAATCCTCTTATCATATTACAGTGAAGCCACTCTAGGAATCGCTTTCTGCAGGTCAGACCTTTAAAGAACAATAGCGCGCTTTCAAAATCATATCAATCAAATCGATAAAAAAAATTAAAACATGAAAAATTTATTTTCTTCTTCATCCATTTTGGTTACAGGAGTATTTTTGCTGACTTTTTCTCTGCAATCACACGAGTCAAATTCCCAATCCTCTTTAAAATATGTAACGCCTCTGGGAGATGGGAGCACGGAATCAACCACCACTATCATTAACAAAAAAGCAGTCAAATCATTCAATCGTAATTATCCGACATCAGCATCAGTAAAATGGTTCGATTCCGGTGATTTGCTCGAGGCCTATTTTGTTGAAAACGGAAAACAAAATCGGGTATATTATCGCCCTAAGGGAACGTGGTTCCGGACTCTTACCTCATATAATGAAAGTCTCCTCAACAGTGATATTAAATCACTTGTAAGTGAAAATTTTAACAACTATGAGATCACGAATGTTACGGAAGTTCATGAAGGAATTATGACGTGCTATTTCATTAACATCGAAGCCGCCAAAGATTTTAAACAGGTGATCGTTTATGAAGGCGAAATATGGGTGCACAAGCAATTCAGGAAACAATAATGCATCTTCAAAATAAACCTCCAGGTCGTCTCAATTACTGAGATGACCTTTATGCCCGCATTCGATTACTGCAATATGGAAGAGATGATAATGTTATAGGTTGCTCGCATGTTGCCAGCCAGAAATAGTTTTTTTGCAGTAGTGGAGGGAAATATTTACCAACTAAGATTACAAAGATGTCTGAATGTTCGTTGGAGTCAATGAAAGAAGTAATACTTATGCAGCAAAGGAATAAGAGTGCTTATCCTGGTATCTCTAAGTTTCTAGATATGAAAATGAACATCTCTTCGATGGCAAAACGATCTAACGAACTCTTTACAATAGGTTCGGAAGGTTTTGTAAAGTCAGTTAAGGGAACAGGGCCGAAGAAGGAGATGGATAGTTGATTAACTACATTGATCAACAAGTGGCAAAAGTACTGAGATCGATTTGTCCTATACCTCCGCGATGCCGTTTTTGATCGAATATAACACAAGGCCGATCCTGGACGAGACATTTAATTTTTCGCAAAGCCGATTACTATATCCTTCTATCGTCCGGGGACTTAAAAACATTTTCTTGCCGATTTCTTTATAGCTCATCTCTGTACATGCATATTTAAGAAAGGTGATGTCTTTTAGGGTAAGCTCGGGAGATTTGCCATTTTCCAGTCCCCGCTGTTGTACTGAATGAAGAAGATGTCCTGTAATCAATTCTGAATGATGATATCCCCTGGTAAGTATAGAGTCCATCGCAAGCTTTAATTCGTTAGCCTGGCACGCCTTTAAGAGATATCCTCGCACACCGTTCTTTAACATGCGGATGATTGCAATCTCATTATCATGCATGCTTAAAACGCATATTTTTATTTCGGGATGATTATCCTTTAACCACAATGATGCGTCATAACCATTTTTGCCTGGCATATTTACATCAAGCAATATAATATCTGGTATTTTTCCCGTGTTGATTTTGTCAACCAATTCCTCATAGTTTCCAGCCTGAAATAATACCTGGTAGTCATCAAAGGTGTTCACTAATTCAACCAGGCCATTCCGCATGAGTGTATGATCATCGACGATGGCAACTAAATTTGATTTCATGGAAATATCTTTTATCGGTAAGATCGTAAGCGCTTGATTCCAGAGACTACATTTTTCGAAGTTGAATGATAGTCCCGGGAAATGAGTGAATGCTGAGCTGATACCGGATGCACGCTCCGCGTATCTTCATATTTTTGATTCCATTACCTGGAGTTATGCAGGAGTCATACCCTTTACCATCGTCACTAATAACAATCAGTGGTTTCCCTTTTTCCACATTGATCCTGAGTGCAATTTCATTTGCGTTTGCATACTTTATACTATTGTTTATCGCTTCCTTTACGATCATATACAAATTCCTTTTTTCTTCTTCGTGTAATTCATATAAGAGAGCTTCCTTTCCAATTTCAACCTTAAACTCGATTTGTTTGGATTGACATAAAAATGAAGCGAAACTATTTATGCGTGAGACCAGGTTTGAAAAACTTGTATCCTTATCGTCTAACTGCCATATGATATTCCGAACTCCACCAATGGCTTCCTGCGTACTTTCTTTTATTTTCTGCAGGTACTTTGCTTCGCCTTTGATCAGAGCGAGATCAGTATAAATATTTACGCTATTCAGAATACTGCCAAGCTCATCATGCAGATCACTTGCAATTTTGGTCCTTAATTTTTGTGTTTTGTTCTTTTGTTTAAACGTAATGTAAGGGTAGTATATAGATGCCGCCAGGAAAGCAACGATCCAGGCAATGCCAGATAATTTATACCCTTTGATAAGCGCTTGGAAATAGTAAATGAAATCGCTTATACTCTCCGGGATATTTGAATAGCTTAAAATTGAAATAGAAATTAAAGTGATAAAACACATACCCAAATATTTACGGATGTTGTAGTATGTGATTTTTGAGTTAGGGTGTAAACTTTTCATAAAAAGATTTTATAGAAAATAAATCGCGATGGGGCAAAAATGTATACCCCTTGCGTTGAATCGAACACAAACAATTCTATCGGGAAGCCTAATTCTATGGAACAATACCACTTTTAGGTACGGGAGATAATCCGGACTTCAGACGGGTATTATTTTTCCGATGGAAACAGAATTTGGAAAAAAAGCAAATTACATTGACGAATGTGCTCAACTTTATCAAATAATTGGGGACTTTGAGCCTGGCAGCCGAGTTCTGGGCAGCACAGAACTAAGAAATGAAAGCGAAATTGATAGCGATCCGATTCAAAAAGGGAGGTGTTTTTTACAGGGAAACGAGATTCTGGCGAAGGACTTCGAACACCATACCTGCTCGCCTTTGAATATTTATTTTTGTAAAAAGGGGCTTTCCTTTAGCCGTCAATCGTTCTTTAGCGGAAGAATTTAAACCTGTAAAAGACCTTGATATTCGCAACAAAGTTAGTGGGGTGTTCCTTCTTACCCGGCAGGAGAATTCAGTTAAGAAAATAGTACGAATAAATCAGAATCGGGGCCACCTTCAGTAGGGATGCTGTTTATTATTAGTGATAACTCACTTATCACCACAAAACGTTTTCTTTGCATTTTAAAAAACAATTCCACATGAAAATTGGAATCGCTGCGGACCATGGTGGTTTTGCACTGAAACAAATTATACATCCTTATCTTTTTTCACTAAATCATGATGTGGTGGATTATGGTGCCTATGAGCAAAACGACGTCGACGATTACCCGGACTTTGTGGCCCCGCTGGCAAGAGCAGTGGCTGCCGGTGAGATTGGGAGAGGTGTGGCCGTATGCGGCAGTGGCGTTGGGGCGGCGATTGTTGCCAATAAAATAAAAGGAGTACGTGCATCCTTAATTACCGATTACTTTTCCGCGCACCAGGGGGTGGAGGATGATGATATGAACCTGCTCTGCCTCGGCGGACGCATTACCGGGTTTGCTGTCGCAAAAGAACTGGTAAAAGTTTTCTTAGATGCGAAATTTTCTGGCGGCGAAAAATATGTGCGGAGATTGAATAAGATTATTGCATTGGAAAAATAGGAGAATGTGGGAGGTACGAAGTTAGAAATACGAAGTGGGAGGAAATACAAACTTAGGATGTAAAATTTTGAATTCTGATTTGGAATTCAGAACTGAGAACTCAGAACTGAGAACTAAGAACTGAAAACTCGAAACTCAGAATGACCAAACTATCAAAAAATGGCTGTGACACCAAGGGTTCTGTTTTTGGACGTCGGAGGGGTTTTGCTGAGCAATGCGTGGGGACATGAATCAAGAGAGAAGGCTGCAGAATTATTTAATCTTGATTTTAAGGAGACGGAGCATCTGCATAATTTTATATTCAACGTATACGAGATCGGAAAGATTACACTTGATCAATACATCAATATCGTTGTGTTTAATAAAGAACGAAGCTTTAGTAGGAAAAGCTTCAGAGAATTTATGTTTGCCCAATCCATCGAACTCCCCGGCATGTTACAATGGTTGAAAGAATTCAAAGCGGAAAACCGAAATCTCCGGATCTTTTCGATCAACAATGAAGGAACCGACCTGAATAATTACCGCATCGAAAAGTTCGAGTTACATCGATGCTTCGACGCATTCGTGTCATCTGGAGAAGTAGGGATGCGAAAACCTGATCCCGGCATTTTTCAGCTTGCTATGGGTATCGCTAAGGTTCCGCCTGAACATTGTTTTTATTTCGACGACCGGATAATCCTTGCGCAAGCCGCCGCCCGTCTCGGCATCAATGCGTATCAGCATCAGAATCTTGACACCACCAAATCAATCATTGAAAAAATTTCCAGTACGGATAATTAAATTCTATGGCGAACGAGAAATATAAAATAGGAATGATCGGTCTTGGTACCATGGGCCGTAATTTGTTATTGAATATGGCCGATCATGGCTTTCCGGTGGCGGGTTATGATAAAGATGTTACGAAATTGGATTTGCTAGAATCGGAGGGGCAGGGGAAGCCAGTAAAAGGTTTTGGAACGATTAACAGCTTTGTGGATAGTCTTGATTCTCCAAAAGTGATCATGATGTTAGTTCCCGCCGGTAAAGCGGTCGATGCCGTTATCAGGGATCTGCAGCCGTTACTCTCAAAAGGAGATATTATCATTGATGGCGGAAACTCTCATTTTACTGACACAACGTTGAGGGTGAAACAATTATCGGAAAAAGGTTTGCATTTTTTTGGAACGGGTATCTCTGGAGGCGAAGAGGGGGCCAGGAATGGTCCCAGCATGATGCCGGGTGGAGATAAGGTTGCGTTCCACTTTGTGCAGCCCGTGTTCGAAGCGATTGCCGCGAAAGCAGATGGATCACCCTGTGTTGTGTATATTGGTCCGGGTGCGTCTGGACATTTTGTAAAAATGGTACATAACGGCATCGAGTATGCCATCATGCAACTGATCAGTGATACATACGAAATTCTGCGAAGAGGATTTCGCTTCAACAATACACAAATACACCAGGTGTTTTCGGAGTGGAACCAGGGAAGACTGCAGTCATACCTTCTGGAAATTACCAGTAATATATTTTTGTACAAGGAAGATAATTCGAATGAATTTTTAGTTGATGTTATCAAAGACGAGGCCAAATCAAAAGGCACCGGAAAATGGACAACACAAGTCGCCACTGATGTTGAATTGCCTGTACCAACAATCGATGTTGCCGTCGCAATGCGGAATCTTTCGAAATATAAGTTGTTAAGAACAGCGGCTGCTAAGCATTACAATGCCGAAGAAGCTGTTGCCGAACTGGGAGACTCCAAAGATGTACTGCCTCAACTCGAAAAAGCGTTTTATTTCTCGATGATTACGATTTATGCGCAGGGCATGCATTTATTATCGAAGGCCTCGTCTGAGTTCGGGTATGATCTTAAACTGCATGAAATTGCGCGCATATGGCGTGGAGGTTGTATTATCCGGGCGTCGTTTCTCGATACAATTTTCAAAGCCTATAACTCGGATCATAATTTACAACATCTTTTGCTGGATGCTGACGTGAAAAACATAATCAATGAAACGGTTAAGCCTGCACGAGAAATCGTTGCAAAATTAGTTTCCGCTGGTATCTCCGCACCCTGTTTCGCGAGTACGCTCGGTTACTTCGATGCACTTAGAAGCGAGAACATGCCGTCCAACCTGATACAGGCGCAACGCGATTATTTTGGTGCCCACACGTATGAGCTTATAGGCAAAGAAGGGACTTTCCATAGTGAATGGAAAATCAACTAGAATGAAATTTTTAAATACTGAATATTGAAACAAATAAAATCTCAACCCACAATTTTTATTATTTATGGTGCAACGGGCGACCTATGTTGGAGAAAGCTGGTACCCGCCCTTTATAATTTGTTTTTGGATCAATGGATGCCTGATAAGTTTTCTATTGTCGGTACTGGTAGAAAGCCGATAACTAATGACGAGTTCCGCGACAAACTATTGGACGGCGTTAACGAATTTTCAAGAAGTGGGAAAGCTGCGCCAGAAAAGTGGGCCGAATTTTCGCAACATATTTTTTACGAATCTGCGGATGTAAACGATCCGGAAACATACGCCGGAATTTGTAAGAAAGTCGACAATCATGAGAAACAGTGGGGGAGCAAACCTTATATCATCCATTATCTCGCGGTAGCGCCTAACCTGTTCCCTATCATAGCGGAAAATATTGCAAAGAATAAACTGGCCGAGCAGATAGAACATTCCAGGATTGTAATCGAAAAACCTTTTGGCCGGGATTTGGATTCTGCGAAGGCGCTGAATAAGCTGCTCAATGAATATTATAAAGAAGAACAGATATATCGCATCGATCACTACCTGGGAAAGGAAACGGTCCAAAATATTCTCGCCTTTCGATTTGCAAATGCTATCCTCGAACCACTATGGAACAGGAATTATATTCAACATGTGCAAATCTCTGTTACCGAAAACCTGGGTGTTGAAAGTCGTGGTGGGTATTATGAAAGTGCCGGAGCATTAAGAGATATGGTTCAAAACCACATCTTACAATTACTTTGTCTTATTGCGATGGAGCCACCGAATAGTTTTAATGCGGCTGAAGTGCATAGCCGAAAACTAGACGTATTACGTGCTTTCAGAAAATTTACTCCCGAGTTGATCAGAACCTCTGTTGTAAGAGGCCAGTACGCGAAAGGATGGATGGAGGGAAAAGAAGTTTCCGGTTACAGGGAAGAGCAAGGTGTTGCACCGCAATCGAATACAGAAACTTTTGCGGCGCTTAAATTTTTTATAGATAACTGGCGTTGGCAGGGTGTCCCTTTCTATGTACGAACAGGAAAGCGTTTACATCAATCCGCATCGATAATTACAATCCAATTCAGGGACCTGCCGCATTTTGTTTTTCCCCAGGAAGCTATCGAGAGCTGGCAACAAAACAGACTGATCATAAGTATTCAACCTGAGATGAGCATTCGTTTACAGGTGCAGGGAAAACGTCCTGGCCTCGACATGGTTTTGAATACAGTCGATATGGTGTTTGACTATAAATCGACTTATTCCAGTTATACGCCGGAAGCTTACGAGACTTTATTGCTTGATGCGATGATCGGTGATCAGACCTTATTTATGCGGGGTGACCAGGTTGAAGCTGCATGGGAGTTGTTACAACCAATCATCAACGTCTGGACGAATAAACCTTCCCTAAGTTTTCCAAATTACTCTGCAGATTCCTGGGGACCGGAACTTGCGGAAGCATTGATTGCAGGAGATGGATTTCATTGGTCCTCATTACCGTTGAATGGAAAAAAATAATTGTATGAGCTTGTTTATTTATGACTCACTGGATGAACTGGTAGAAAAGATGGCAGAAGATTTCAGTAAAAAGGTGAATGCCATCATCAAGGAATCGAGAGAGTGCAACCTGGTATTATCGGGAGGCAACTCCCCCAAACGGTTGTATGAGTTGCTTGCTTCCTATCCCTACAAAACGGAGATCGATTGGGACAATATCTATTTTTTCTTTGCAGATGAACGTTGCGTTCCGTTTCATGATCCGGCGAACAATGGCCTCATGGTGAAGAAAGCCTTATTCGAACCATTGAAGATCGCTGACTCGAGGATATTTTATATTTCCACACTGCAAAGTCCTGAAGAGGCAGCAAAGAAATATTCGAAACGCATTATGGCACATTTCAAGGAAAAGCCAATTCGTTTTGACCTTGTTTTGCTGGGACTGGGCGATAATGCACATACCGCATCATTATTTCCTCATACACCGGTTTTGCGCGAACAAAAAGCGTTGGTCAGTGCCGTTTATCCAGGAGACAATGGAACCGCGCGAATCACATTAACGGCTCCACTTATCAATGAATCTATGGCAATTTCTTTCTTTGTGTACGGTGAGAGTAAAGCGGAGGCGGTAAAGCACGTGCTGGAAGGAGAAAAGAATTACGAAGAGTATCCCGCCCAGCTTATTCATCCGGAAGACGGAACTGTTGACTGGTTTTTGGATAAAGCTGCAAGCCGGCTGCTTAATCGCGTTTAGAATGGATGGTGTATAACTCACCTAAAAAGGGGATTGGCCAATTACGTTGATGAAGCTATCATTGTAATGGTTTTTCACAGGATATTAGATATTTACGAAGCTGGATTTCTATCCGGCTTCATTTCGTTAAAGCCAATACCATCAAATGTTTCGATGTCTGCCTGTCCGTTTGTAACCTCATAAATTGATCACCTCGAAATTGATCACCTCTTTATACGCCTGCGTTTGGGCAATGATAAGTCTGGCGTGATATTTTTAATAAATATTCTAAAGTAAAAAATATGCAGCCTTCAAACGATCGTGGGCGGGAATCATCTCCGCCAGAGAAAGACAAGGAAAAAACAAGTGAAAAAGCTGAAGCAGACCAAAAGAGATCTGACCCTCCATTAACTGAAATCAAAGGTGTGACCGACCCTGAAGAATATGTTGAGCCGAAAGTTCAAGAGGAACCGGAAAAATAAGGCATACTCCACTCTTTTACGTGCATAGTGTTTCTTCCGAACTAAGTATTTCAATGCTGGCACAATTATTTAACTTGGACTTCCTATAAAATTTCTCACATGAATAATTTTTTTCGTGCATTAATTGCTGGTTACGGCGCAAAAAAACTCGGTGGAGGTTGTTTCGGTACCATCATCGTCTTCATTATCATCTGGTATGCTCTTGGTCAATGCAATTAAGAGGTAGGAGACCGCGAAGTTTTGATGCGGCTTTGCAGGCTTGAAATATACGCATTCGAACTTTCGCTATTTCCGCTCCATCGTTGCTATTTCTCTTTTACCAGGCCATGCGGTACTGTGTTGTGCACAGGTTTCACGGTTTGCAGGAAATTGTATATAGCACTCAGCTCTTCATCGCTCATCCGGCTAAAAGGTCCCCATGGCATATGCGTTTGTGGAATAAGTGTTCCCATTCTGAATCTCGTAATGAACTGTTCTCTGCTCCAACCTGTAATTCTTCCGGTTGGATCTGGAGTAAGATTTGGAGTCGTCAGGGAATAGACACCAGAGTCAGTTTGTGAATCAAATTTCAATCCACCTGCGTAATCTTCGCCAGTGAATGCGCCCGTCATGAGATCGCGGTTTGTGTGACATCCCCTACAATTTGCCACACTATTCGCAAGATATTTCCCGTATGCTGCAGAAGTATCGCGCTTCACTGCCATTGGAACTTCACCTTGCGGTCCTGCAGGTTTCAGCATAAAGGCTTTCACTATCTGACCTAACAGGTTGAAGTCATGTTTGGGCACTTCGTTTCTCGCTGGTGGTTGGCTGCGCAAGTATGAGATAATTGCCGTCAAGTCTTCATCACTCGTATTATGGAAAGGCATAAAATCGAATAGCGCCGTACCCGTTGTGCCTACACCATATCTTAAAGCTCTTGCAATAGCAGCATCGGAAATCTTTCCGATGCCTGTCTCGTCAGGCGTTAAATTTTTTGCGTATAGAGAGCCGATTGGAATATCAAATTCCTGGCCACCTGAAAGCGGAATCTCTTCACCTCTGTTCAACCGCTCCTGCATTCCTTGTGGTGCGTGACAGTTAGCACAGTGTGCAGCTCCAAAAACAAGCTTCTTTCCCCGGGCAAGGGTTGCACTGTCATTGGTTGCTTTCACGTTTGGATATGGTGCATCGTATTTCTTGTTTTGATTAGAAATGACGAGAATATACAAGCCTGCTATAACAGCCAGTAACACAATGCCGGTCCACTTTAAAAATTTTCGCATGGTTTAAGAATTGAATGATTAAGCTGCAGCAGCATCGATAATTTATCATCGAGCCTCGAAGCCGTACTTTTTATTTTGTTGCGCTCAAAAGTAGCCGTCAGAAAAAGATCATAAAATAGTACAACAATACTACTCACCCTGAAATGGGTGAGAAGCCTCACCATTTTCGGGGATGCATAGCCCAAAAAATTTGCAGCATATTGAAACCTGATACGATTGTTGAAAAAAAATCATTTTTATGCCGGATTATTTGTCGTTGCAAAGGAAATCCCAGACAATCATCACATACCTCAATAATTATCTCCTACAGGAGCCGCACGCTGATATCAATCATGTCTTTTCCATGATGCGAACCTTGCAAAACGTTTTTCCGAAATGGGTTCTATTGAGTTGTCCTGCGCAACATCCTGGTTTTTTTTTCATTACGGACAATTGTGAAAATGTCTTGGGATACACGTCAGCGGATTTTTCCAAAATGAACCATGGCAACTTCCTGCTCTCAAGGGTTCATGAAGATGACCTGGATGATATGTACCGTTGTTTCTCTTTTATCGAGACCTTCCTGAAAGAAACTATGCCTTACGACTATATAAAGCTTCGCTTCGTTCTCCAATATCGGTTCATGCATAAGCGCGGACAGTATATAACCGTTCACCAGGAGCAGGCAATATTGCCCCTGACGGAGTCAATGCCCTTGTATTACTCCATTATAAAAGACCTCACCGGCGAAGTAGTATTTGGAGGAGTAAAAGTGGAGATATATAAGTACGACATGACATTGGAGAAATTGACCGAATATTCTCCTGCCAGGGAGAATGTGCGATTGTCAAAAAGAGAACGGGATATAATAGAACTGATACAATCCGGGCTTTCAACCAAGCAAATTGCACATCGGTTAAGTATCAGCCAGCATACGGCACGAAATATAAAGCAGAAAATGTTCGAGAAATATAAAGTCAACAATTCGATCTCATTGCTGAATAAGGCGGTATACCAGTAGTAGTTTCAGGTGTATAAATAAAAAGGGTCGCTACAGCGCCTTCTTTTCGTTATCTCGCTTTCTCAAGCCAGATACGTTCTATTTCGATATCATACGGCTTGTCTATGGAAGAGGCATCCAGGTCGGAGCCGATAGTTATCTCAATTTTTTCAGCTGCCGGCAATTGAAAGCTTCCATTTTTATTGGATCCTTTAAACCACAACGGTAAGAAGCCGGGATAGGGTCTTGGCAATATTAGCGAGGAATCGCTATGTAGGTTGCTGAAAGGAACCTCTATGTCCTGGAAAGCATTAGTGAGATTTATGAAAGCGGAGAATGCACTGGCATTCTCGTCGATGAACGTGACCTTTGCTTTCAGAACCTTTGTTTTGGTAGTTCGTGCCCGAATCGTCAATCTCGTGAAGGCCGACAATTCAGCCTGCCTGCTTCTTATTTTATGTCTAAAAGAATATTGAAAGCCAACTGTATGTTCAGCAGCCATTGCTTCTGTTGCCAATTTCAATATGAGCTGCCGCGGGTCTTGACCGGTTATATATGCGGTCTGAAAATTTCTTTGAAAGGAAGGATAAATTCGGGCATCCTTATCCGTGGTCGGATTAAAAATATCGAAAAGGCCGTTGTCAGCCGCCACGTATGTTTTCCATCTCTCATTCTGAAAGTTGTCCCATGAAAATGGATTTCCCTTAATGTTTCCCGGAAAAACGATGTATTCGGTACCTCGTTGAACGATGATCCGATAGTTAAGTTCCCCCGGCGTGAGCAATCTGTTCGGAACGTTTGCGTAATAGTCATAAGGATTTTTTCCCCTCATAATGATTGTTCCCGGCTGGTTAAATCCTCCATCGGTTCTGTTTATTTGGAGAGTTACAATAGCGGATGAATCAATTCCAACAATTCTTGCCTGTAACTCGAAAGGCTGCCCCGAAGAAATCTCCGTACTCGGTTCATGGTACAAATAAATTTCGTTGCTGAATGGATTCGGAGCGGCAAATTCTTTAATCTCTATCGACCGTAATTTATGATCTCCTGCCTGGTGCAGCCTCGTATGGCCCTTCACAACAAGATATGTACCCGGACGGATATTGAACCTACCCTCTGCACTGGCCACAGAACTATCCCGGAAATAATTGTTGCCCTCGTTTATTGACTTCAAATAAAAATTAACACCAAGGTCAGGGAGTGAAATTTGCATCGGATGCGTTTCCCATTGTATTCTCGTCACCTCTTTTCTTGGCGATGCTCTCTCAAACGGATCTCGGATCGATACAGCATCGGGCATCAACTCCAATCTCCATACTCCGTCCTCTAATTTATCCAGGAAATAGGCACCGAGCCCGCTGTAATTCACAACTGGTGAGTTACCGACTCCAGCAATGCTTTTCAGCTTTGTCAGATCCAATGGCTTTGATTGTGTAGTATTAGAATAATAAAATTTTTCGGTCGTGTTCATTTCACTCAAACTTTCTCTATGGCTTAATCGAAAAGCATCAAATACGCTATCTGCAGGGTAAGTACCGTAACTCCTTAATCGTGGTATCTTATGGAATACTTCGGAAGCGATCAACATACTAATTGCCTTTGAAGGAGTGTAGGCTAGGTTCAAATAATGCGTTTGATATTCAGTATTTGCATAAGCGATTGCCATCGGGTCGTACGCAAATTGAGTTGCCCACTGAAAGCCTGCTTTTCTAAAACTTTTCGCCATTGCAGGATACATATACGGTTGCATGAGATCTGCTGCATCGAATTCATAAACCATCAAACTCTTAGTGCGGAATTCCGGAATTGTATCAAAAGGAATCGTATACGAATCAACATGTGGCAGATGGTTTCCCTTTAGGGTGGTGCCTGATACCAAGCCTGATGGATACCATTGAAAGCTCACGCCGTCAATAGCGGCTTTTACCACGGCATCGGCGTAGAAAGGATTTTGACTGATATTATAATATACTGGTTTCTTCCAACCGGTGTTTCTTATTGCCACAGCAAGGCGGTTAACGTAGTTCGTGACCATCGCTTTTGGTCCTCTGTGGTTGGGCTCATTATTTATTTCCACAGCTATCACATCCGCGTCATCGTGATAACTGAGCTTCGTGTATGGATTAATGTGTTTGAAA
>DAINQQ010000008.1:12732-55590 GCA_036742645.1 Flavitalea sp. | reverse complement strand
AAACGGGAGTCGGAACGCTGATTTCCTTACCGGTGGCCTGCAGTTGTCCTGTTTGTTTATCCCGTTTAAAAATTACAATATTGTTGCTTTGCTGGTTTGCTGCCAGCAAATAATTTCCTGTTGGATCGATAATGAAGTTGCGCGGGACCGTTCCCATGGTCGATTGAAATCCCTTCGCCGCGAGCTTTCCGTTCTCGGGGTTAATTGCAAAGATGGCCAGGTTGTGTGCATCTCCTCGGTTGGAAGCGTAGAGAAACTTTCCGTCGGGTGAAACATGAATGTCGGCGCTGCCTTTGGTGCCGCTGTAATCTGCGGGGTGCGAGCTTATGTTCTGAATCAATTTCAAAGTATCCTTGTCATATTGAAAAGCAGAGATTGTTCCTGTCAATTCCTCTATCAAATAAACATAAGGCAGGGAAGGATGAAAATCCAGATGACGAGGACCGCTGCCTGGCTTTGTGCTGATGAAAGCCTGTTTTTTTGCGGGCGTTAGCGGCTTTTTATAAAACGCCGGATCAAACCGGTATATCATTATTTTATCGGTGCCAAGGTCCGGAACGAATACAAAACGTTGGTCAGGTGTGAACACTGTCGCGTGCACGTGCGGTTTATCTTGCCTCTGCTTATTGGCGCTACTGCCCGTGTGAGTAATCTGTTGTGCGGGAGATTTCAATCCTCCGTCTTTATCAACCTGGAAGGCCGTGACTGTGCCGCTTCCATAATGTCCTACCATCACCCATTGGCCGGTTTTATCAGTCGCGATATAGCAAGGTCCTCTGCCACCCGATAATCTTCTATTGATCAATATAAGGTCGCCCGTTGCGCGGTCGAATGAAAATGCGGTGACTTCACCCTCGGTATTATTCTCGCTCACAGAGTACACGTATTTGCCGGAAGGAGCGATTGATAAAAAGGAGGGATTAGAGATTTCTTCGGAAATGCTCACCGGTGTTGCGTCGCCTGTTGCTGCATTAAATGAGTACACATAGATACCCTTGCTGCCGTTATTTGTATAGGTGCCGATAAACATAAAAAATTCCTGGGCATACAAACTCATCGAGAAAAAAAAGAAGACAATTGTCACAATCGTTCGCATCTGGTTATTGTTTTGTCGTTTGCAATTTACAGATTGATTGACAATGGCATGCCTTTTTTTAATCGTACCAAATGAGCCAGGTCAGGCAGCAAACGGAAGATGATGAGCATACCGGACGATGAAGTGATTGCGACGCAACGAAGCTCAATCAAGGTATAATAGCTGGTATTAAGATAGACTTCAATTACTGAAGCATCCAGAAAGTAAGCAATGCGCCGTCGGTACAATATACCGGATCAGTTTGTGGCAATGATACCTTTTGAATATTTTCGTCGGCAGCAGGCCGGTCTTCAGGTTTGCCGTACTTCATATCATGCTCAATTCCGCCCGGGTAGCCGCCCACTACTTCAAAATCTTTACTGCATGCGAGATTCTTATGTGCGATGCCAGCAGGCAATACAACGACATCTCCTTTTTCGACATCGAAAATAATTCCGTTTGGACCACCCAATTGAACCGTACAATGACCCGATGAAATTCCCAGTGCTTCATGTGTATTGCTATGGTAATGGTGTTTTTCGAGAATTCCATTCCGCCAGGAATTAGTCCAATTGTTTTTATTGAATGTCTCTTCAATTATATTCGCCAACTTATTCGCTTTTGGATTGAATGCCCGCTTATATATAAGCACCGGCAGGTGATCGTTATTCGGAAAATAATTGTCTCCATGAATAACGTAATGCTCCGGTTTTTTAAGCGTGACCTCTTTTGCCATACCAAAAAAATTATATGGAAAGAAGATTCAAAATGCATGCCTGCAAATCGGAAGCGACATTTGAGGGCCGGTCTGACGGTCCGTCTGACCGATGACCAGGCGGTCAGACGGAGACCGTTAGACCGGGGATCAAACCTCAGCCGTGATAATCGATTCGTCTCCTTATATCCTGTGCAGCTTCATCGCCCGCCCAAAGACTGCACAAATACAAACCCAGATCAATGGAAGAAGAAACAGCGCCTGCTGTTATTGTGTTATGGTCATCTACAATTCTCTCAGTTAGCACTTCCACGCAGTATGGCCTTAGTGCTTCGTACTCCTGGAAATTCGTCGTTGCCTTTTTACCTTTCAGAAAACCTGCGGCGCCCAGGATGAGGCTTCCGGTACAGATAGAAATTTTGTATTTGCAATCAGTCCCGGTACGTATCCAGGCCAAAAAATCCTGATCATATTGTAATTGCCTTGTTCCAATACCTCCGGGGACGACAATGGCGTCGTACTCGTTCAGAGGTTGATTAATTTTTGAAGGATTTACAGAAAAGCCAAAGATGTCCTCCGCAGTGTCTGTGTACGAGCAGATATCCCATCGTAAATCCGGCAAATAATTTCGAGATTTTAATTTACTGACAGGTTCGTAGAGGCCGATAAGATCGAGCCATGTAATGCCGTTGAAGATTATGAATGCGAGGTTCATTTTTCTTAGATGGTTTGTCTCCGTGTATTGCGGTCAGACTGGGACCGTCAACCCGGGTGCATGGAGGTCTGACCGTCTCCGTCTGACCGGGATTCCGAGCCGGTTTGACGTCCCTGTCTGACCGACTCATGCATGCAAACATTTACTCAGTACAATTCAAACAGCGCTTCAATCTCAACCGGGATATTATCCGGTAATGAACCCATGCCCACCGCACTGCGTACGCCAATACCGTTTTCTTCACCCCATATTTTTGCAAACAATTCACTACACCCATTAATAATGTAAGGGTGCTTTTCGAAGGAGGGTACGCAGTTTACCATTCCAAGCACTTTTATCACCCGTTTGATTTTATCAAGACTTCCAATATTCGCTTTGATTGTTGACAATATCGCAAGGCCAACCTGCCGTGCTGCAAGTTTTCCCTCTTCTATATCCATGTCTTCCCCAATGCGTCCCTTAATGAGAGAGCGGTCTTCTTTAACTGTACCATGCCCGGAAACATAAAGGTGCTTTCCATCATTGATGCAAGGTTTGTACACGCCAAGCGGAGTGGGAGCAGGAGGCAATGTAAGTCCAAGTTCAGCAAAGCGCTGTTCCGGTGTTTTTTGTTCCATTGCTATTTTATAAAAAGATTTAGAATCAATACACCTATTAATCCGAGTATTGCAACAATCGTTTCCATGAGCGACCATGAGCGAATTGTTTCCTTTATACTCAGGTTGAAATATTCCTTGAACAACCAAAAGCCCGAGTCATTCACG
Organism: Flavitalea sp.; assembly: GCA_036742645.1. Classification (GTDB taxonomy): domain Bacteria; phylum Bacteroidota; class Bacteroidia; order Chitinophagales; family Chitinophagaceae; genus Flavitalea. Next base: position 52,321 of record DAINQQ010000008.1, on the reverse strand, counting down.
TGTGAAAACATTAAGCTTCCTGCACCGATCGATAACACCATGAGATTCGGATTGGCGCCGGTCTGCACCATCAGGGGATACACGATACCAGCGGCCGTCAAACCCGCAACGGTTGCAGAGCCAACACATAGCCGGATCACGCATGCGATTAGCCACGCTAATACGAGGGGTTCAATATTTAATCCCTGAAGTCGTCCAGCGATTTGGTCACTTACTCCGCTGTCTGTAAAAACCTGCTTAAGGGCTCCGGCACCTGCTACGATCAGTACGATTACGGCTATATCTTTTACGGCATCCGCATACTGCGTCATAATAACCTTAATACTTTTTCCTCTCACAAGCCATAAGGAATATGTTGCAACGATCAGTGACAACAGCATGACAATTGACGGATCGCCGATGAAAGAAAACAACCTTTTATTGGTGACATTCGCTTCAATAAAGTATGGAACTACCGTGGTTATGATTAATAAAATGACCGGCAAAAGGGATGAGAAGAAACTATTTGCCGTTCCTGGCAGTTCTTCATCGGGCAAGCTTTTGGGTTGGAATGTCTGTAAAGGAACTGCTCTTATATTTCGTACCGTTCGGGCGAAAATTGGACCGGCGACGATAATTGTTGGGATCGCTATCATAATCCCATATACGAGTGTTAAGCCCATGTTGGCATTGAATTGGCCGACAAGTGCCGCAGGCGAAGGATGGGGTGGTAGGAAGCCGTGGGTAACCGATAATGAAGCGAGCATTGGAAGACCGACATACACCGCGGGCAGATTTGTTTGAAACGCGACGGAAAATATAAGGGGAACCATAAGTACAAATCCCACATTATAAAACAATGGGATTCCTACTATGAACCCGGTGATCATTAGCGCCCATGTAATATACTTCGTTCCAAAGGCTCTCATTAGCGATTGCGTGATCCGTTGTGCTGCCCCACTCTCTGCAACAAGTTTTCCGAGCATAGCTCCCAAAGAGATAATTATGATCAGCGAGCCGAGCGTTGAACCGATTCCTTTCTCAACCGATTTGGTGATCGTGTCGAGCGGAATTCCCAGAAGTAATCCAGCCGTAATTGAAACAATTAGAAAAGCAAGAAAGGGATTGAATTTAGCCCATGTGATCAGCAAAATCAAGAGCAGGATACTGAACAAGACAATTAGTAAGGTCATTAGATGGCAAGATTGGTTGATAAAGCCAGTCCTCAATTAATTCAAACGCCCATTTAAATTTAAGGAAATACAAATACATCAATGCAGTTTGTTGAATTCGTTCCGCATATAGTACAAGATGGATACAAAAAATAATGAAAAATAATTTGAAAATGAAGGGCACGCTTTTTTTGTATGAGATGGTATTGTTCGAAACCATAAAAATTAAAAATCATGGCAGACAAATCAAAAGGCCAGGGAAAAGGACAAGGACAAGGCAACTCTGGCCAAGGTCGTGGAAACACCGGTAGTGAAGGCGGAAAGAAACAAAATACTTCCGGCCGCGGTTCTTCTTCTCGAGACATGGAGTCTGGAAAAGAAGGTAAATCATCATCTGGCAGTAATAATGGAAACTCAGGAAGAGGCAATACTCGTAGTTCCTGATTATAGGATTTATTTATACAAATCTTTATTCTCTTTAAAAGGAGAATAAAGATTTGTTTTTTTATGCAATAGTGTAGCATAATTTGAAAATTTGAAGATTTGAAAATTTGAAAAACGAAAAAAAGTCCTAAGCTTCAGAGGATAACTAAAGCCCGGGTTCTTGAGTCTTCAATCGCTGTTCGAGACGTCATTAATAGCCCAGTATGCCCGCACTAGTTCTGAAATTTCCCGTTGGCTATCGGAATCTATCACATCTTTCACAGGCGATTCTACTTTTGGATAAATGCGGTCTGGCGTGTCATTGCCTGCGCTTCGTTACCTTGAAGGACTAAACTTTTTCTGAATGTGGTGGATTTTTGCTTTGCTCTCGGCTTTCTTTGCATCGCTGACAGCCATTTTTGCTAAACTAGGGGTAAAGAATGTTGATAGTGATCTTGCTACGGCAATCCGAACGTCTGTGGTATTGATTCTTGCATGGGGGATCGCTTTTTTTAAGGGTACCACTGCTACCCTGACAGTTTTATCACAAAAAAATCTTTTGTTTCTGATTATATCGGGAGTTGCTACCGGATTGTCGTGGATATTTTATTTTAAAGCCCTTCAAATTGCAAATGTTTCGAAGGTAGCTCCAATTGATAAGTTGAGTGTTGCACTGACCGTTGTTTTGTCGGCGATTTTTTTGCATGAAAGCATAACCATCAAAACCGGGATCGGGGTATTACTAATCGTTTCCGGTGTATTTATGATCATTAAATGAGGAAATGATCTAATGAATTCCCATTCGGCAGTTTAGAATATCTTCAGAATTCAGAACTATGTTTACTGCGCGACTAACTGTTCTGTCATTTACCGCAGTCACTATATGAATTTCGTAAAGAAATACGTTTTTATTTGTTGGGCCCTATCCGTCGTCACTGGGTGTGCGCCGAAGAACCATGTTACACGTTCTTACATTTCTGCGGAACTCAGAAACAAATCGGGCTTTGATCTTGCCAATTCCAAACAGCCAGGGCAGCTCGAATTACCAGCTAATATTGTAACAGACGACGGTATAAATGAAGACGAAGCCATAGCGATCGCCCTATGGAACAATGCACAATTCCAGGCCGACCTGGCCAGTGTGGCAATCGCAAATGCCGATGTGATCGATGCTGGAATAGTTTCCAATCCATTGCTTCGATACCTTTCACCGAATGCAGGAATCATGGCCTCAGGCTATATCAATTTTGCTTTTGATTTTTTGTGGATGCGGCCCCGAAGAGTATCTGGCGCAATAACTGAAGCCGAGAGAGTGGGAGAGAGCATGGTTCAGAAGGGATTTGGTTTGATCCGTGACGTACAGCTCTCATATACAGATCTGCAACTGGCCCACGACAAATCAATCATCTTTGCAGAAAATGCACGGATCCGTGCTGAAATGACCCGCCTGTCGAATGCTCGTTTACGTTATGGCGAAATCAGCGAGTTTGAAGCGTTGACTTTTCGCGCAGACTCTGCAACTGCGGTGGATCAATCCATCAGGGCAAATCTTGATACCATAGTCTTGCGGAACAGGTTATTCAGTTTGATTGGATTCGGCCCCGATACTACTCTTTCAATTGAATTAATCAAGGATACCCTCATTGCGCAAAAGATTTCAAGAAGCGAATACCTCGACCTGGCCTTTTCTCATCAGCCTGAACTGCAAACTGCAAGGCTTGCTATCGAAGCTGCAGGCAAACGACTCGGTTGGGAAAAATCAAGGATAATCGGATTTACCGCAGTCTTAAATTATGAGCATATTCCAACCGGTGATAACAATAAATGGCTGCCGAATGCCTTCAACCCGGGATTTCAAATGGAATTACCATTACTGAATCGAAACCAGGGAAAAATAGCCAGAGCAAAAGCGGAGATGGAACAAGCTTCGTTTCAATATGTCAGTTTGCAGCAGCGGATTGCATTAGATGTCATCGAGGCATTTAACCGTTACGAAGAAGTTTATAAAGCATACGAGGCATGGAATTCAGCAGTACTTCCCAATCTCGAAGAAGCCTTGCATCTTGTGCAACTATCTTATGAAAGAGGTGATATTTCATATTTGCCCGTGCTGGAAGCCTTGAGACAACTAGTAAATGGCAAACTAAGAAAAGCAGAAATCGAAGCAGAGCTAAGGAGATCGGTCAGCCAGTTAAATTACAGTATCGGAAACAAAAATTGAATTTACTAATCATGAGGTCTATTTTCCGTTTGATCGTTGTAATTCTAACGTTGTCGGGTCTTTCGGCATGTGGCGACAGAGAAGAACATCCCAAAAGACCGCCTCCTGTTACCCAAAGTAATCCGGTAAAAGAAACGGAATTAAATACGATTACCCTTACTGAAAAAGCAATAGAGAGATTGGGAGTCGAGACCGTGGAAATAAAAGAAGCATCTATCGGAAACAGTCGTGTATTCAGTGGCGAGATTATAGCTACCCCAGGTAAAACAATCACCGTATCAGCCCCGGTGGCTGGTACACTTATGCCAGCGAAAAGTGGACAAGCCGTAACGCCTGGTCAGCGTGTCACAAAAGGACAACAATTATTCCGGTTAGTGATTCTGCCGTCAGAAAAGGATTTGTTAAGCGTTCAGGAAGACCTTACGCAAAAGCAAACACAGTATGATGTTGCTGTTGAAAAAGTAAAGCGCGCTTCACAACTATACGAAGAAAAAGCTGGTAGTCTTCGGGCAAAGCAGGAAGCGGAAGCGGAGCTGGCAGGAATCGCCGCCCAGTTACGGGTTGCAAAAAACAGGCTGGAGCTACTAAAAGGCAACACTACGCAGGCGCTTGCCGATAGAATGTCGACACTTCAATTGCAGGCTCCTATTACAGGCATCATACAACAGGTGTATAGCAGCACTTCACAGGTATTAGCCAATGCTGCCCCAATAGTGGATATTGTTTCATTGAACCCGGTTTGGGTGCGAGTCGCTTTGTATGCTGGTGATGGGTCTCAAATCAATAACCGTGTATCTGCTTCTGTACAAGGTCTGTCAGACTTTGCCGGCTCGTCTGTTTCCGTTACAGCAAAACCTGTGAAGGGGCCACAGACATCCGATCCGCTTGCGACGTCGATTGATCTGTATTATGAAATCAATAATTCAAATGGAGATTTTCGTCCTGGACAAAAAGTGAGTGTTACACTTCCTTACAAAGGAGTGCAGGCAGCACTGGTGATTCCTTATTCTGCGATTTTATATGACATCCATGGGGGCACCTGGATCTATGAGAACAATGGGCCGGGCGTATATGTTCGCCGCCGTGTTGAATTGCAAAGGGTGGAGGGAAGTGTAGCTGTACTGAACCGCGGTCCGAAAGCCGGATCAAAAATAGTTACGGCAGGCGCTGCCGAGATTTTCGGAACTGAATTCGGGGGAGGTAAATAATGAAATGGCTGGTATCAACATCGCTACGCTTGCGACTGATTGTCGTTGTGCTGATGGGAATTCTTCTCATTATCGGAAACCGTATTGTGCAGACCGCATCTTATGATGTGTTTCCTGAATTTGCACCTCCTTATGTTGAAATACAGGTCGAAGCTCCGGGCTTATCAACGGCAGAAGTCGAAGCACTCGTGGCGGTGCCTATAGAAAATGCATTAAATGGAACTCCGTACTCAACCCGTCTTCGTTCGAAATCAGTACTGGGCCTGGCGTCTATCATATTGGATTTTGGTAAGGGAACTGATGTGATAGAAGCGAGACAACTTGTACAGGAACGCCTTTCACGTATTGCGCCGCAATTGCCAGCTGTTGCACGTCCCCCCGTCATGCTGACGCCCTTATCTTCTACGAGCAGGGTCTTAAAAATTGGCGTCAGTTCGAAGACATTGTCTCAAATGGATATGACCACGGAGGTGCGATGGACCTTAAGACCAAGACTCATGTCCATTCCCGGAGTTGCGAATGTGGCCATCTGGGGACAGCGCGACCGGCAATTACAGGTTCGCGTTATACCGGAAAGATTATATGCAAACAATCTTCAGTTAGCACAGGTGGTCACAGCTGTGCGGGATGCGACTCAACAATTTGGGGGAGGGTTTGTTGATATGCCGAATCAGCGTATGGCAATCTCAAATGTACCTCATATATACGACGCTGCGGATCTTGCGAAGATCACGGTAACAACCAAAAACGGACTCCCTGTGCGGCTTGGCGAACTTGCGGAAGTGGCCGAAGGCTTCCGGGCTCCAATCGGGGATGCCATTATTAATGATGGCCCGGGAATACTATTGATCGTAGAGAAACAACCGCAGGCAAACACTCTTGAAGTAACCAGGAAAGTGGAAGAGACGCTCAATACGATGAGGCCGGCAATGAAAGAGATGGAGTTTGACTCAACTATTTTTCGCCCGGCTACATTTATTGAGATGTCGCTGAATAATCTGAATAAAGCATTACTCATCGGTTGTGTACTGGTGATCGTTGTGTTGTTTTTCTTTTTAAATGATTGGCGAACCGCATTGATCAGTGTTCTTGCAATTCCCCTCTCACTATTAATCGCCATGATGATTTTGCACTATCGCGGTGGTACTATCGATACCATGGTACTCGCCGGGTTAGTGATCGCACTTGGTGAAGTTGTAGATGATGCCATTATAGACGTAGAGAATATAGTGCGACGACTGAGGCAAAATGCCTTGCTGCCACAACCGCTATCAGCCATTAAAGTGGTATTGCAGGCCTCTATGGAAGTTCGAAGCGCTGTGGTGTATGGAAGCCTTATTGTAGCACTTGTATTAATGCCAGTCTTTTTTCTTCCCGGCCTTTCCGGCGCTTTCTTCCAACCACTGGCGTTGTCTTACATACTGGCAATTCTGGCATCACTATTTGTGGCCTTGACGCTGACCCCGGCTTTGTCGCTTATACTGCTTAGAAAAAAATATTCGGCAAAACGGGGATTGACCCCGGATCAAGAGCCCAGGTCTGTTCGATGGCTGAAGCCCAGGTATGAGAGAGTATTACATCGCACGATTGCGAAGCCCAAACGCACTCTAGCGATCCTTTGTATATCGACTGTATTTGCATTTGGCCTTTCATTTTTCCTGGGTGAAGAATTCCTCCCGCATTTCAAAGAATATGATTTCCTGATGCATTGGGTGGAAAAGCCCGGGACATCGCTGGAGGCAATGAGCCGAATCACGCAACGGGCAAGTGACGAGCTGCGGGCAATACCCGGAGTAAGGAATTTCGGCGCGCATATCGGAAGAGCTGAAGTTGCCGACGAAGTAGTCGGTCCCAATTTTACCGAAAACTGGATCAGCGTAGATCCAAAAGTTGATTACCAATTGACGGTTGATAAAATCCAGGAAGTAGTAGATGGATACCCCGGGTTATATCGCGATGTGTTAACGTATCTGCGTGAGCGCGTGAAAGAAGTATTGACGGGTACAAGCGCGAGCATTGTAGTACGGATTTATGGATCTGACCTGGCCGTATTGCAGGAAAAAGCAAAACAAGTTGGGCAACTGTTATCAAATGTGGAAGGCGTTTCTGATCTTAAGGTTCAGCCTCAGACGTTAGTACCACAGTTGGCTGTAAAATTTCATCCCGATAACGCCGCCAGGTTCGGATTATCGGCTGCGGATGTGAGAACTGCAATCAATACCCTCGTGAATGGAACGAAAGTTGGAGAGATTTATGAAGATCAGAAAATATTTGATGTGGTAGTTTGGGGAACAGCGGAACAGCGATCTAATATTGAAAGAATTCGTGATCTGCAAATTGATATTCCCCGTGGTGGGCGTGTTCCATTAAAAGACGTGGCGGAAGTTTACGTTGCACCAACTCCGAATGAGATCACGCGTGAGTCATCTTCAAGGAGAATTGATGTAACCTGTAATACGAAAGGAAAGGATCTTGGTTCAGTCGCCCGGGCTATCGAACAAAAGCTAGCAGGCGTTTCTTTCGATTCGGGCTATCATCCGGAGATACTCGGGGAATATGCTGAAAGACAGCAATCACAAAACCGTCTTTATGGTTTCATGTTGCTTTCTTTGCTGGGAATATTTCTTATACTTTATGCAGACTTCAATTCCTACAGAAATACATTGCTGATTTTGCTAAGTCTTCCGTTTGCGTTGACGGGATGCATTCTCGCAGCGTGGATGTCAGGGGGGGTGCTATCATTGGGATCACTTGTGGGATTCATCACGGTATTAGGAATTGCTGCGAGGAATGCGATCATGCTTATTAGTCATTACCGTCACCTGGAGCGGGAAGAGAACGAACCTTTTGCAATGCCATTGATCATCCGTGGCGCGCTTGAGCGAATGACCCCAATATTAATGACGGCACTAGCGGCATCGCTCGCATTACTTCCGATCGTGGTCAGTGGTAATAAGCCAGGCCAGGAAATTGAATATCCTATGGCTATTGTTATTTTAGGTGGACTCGTTACGTCTACCATTCTTAATTTATTTTTTCTTCCATTGATATACTGGCGATTCGGGAAAGGAAAAAAGCGTTCCGAAGATGATGATGCTCCTTCGCCTGGTGATGCTAATGTTTCCGGGCTATAGAAACTGTTATATGGCTGGTAAAAGTGACTTTTACAGGTTGCGGAGCGAGTATTTAAATGATAGTTAAGGTTTCAACACATCGATAATCATCAAACATGAAAATTCTAGTCATTGAAGACGAAGTGGAATTGTGCAATAGCATTGTTACTTACCTTAAGGGGGAACAATACATTTGTGAAGTAGCCGACACCTATGCTACTGCCTTAAAGAAAATTGACTCTTTTGAATACGATTGTATCTTGTTAGATATCACCCTTCCGGACGGGGACGGCCTCAAAATTTTGAGTGAGTTAAAAAACAACAATAAAACGGATGGCGTTATCATTATCTCCGCGAAAAATTCAATCCATGATCGCATTACCGGCTTAAATTTAGGCGCTGACGATTATCTGGCTAAACCTTTTCATTTGTCAGAGTTAAGTGCAAGGATCGCAGCCATCATCAGGAGAAGAAAATTTACCGGTCATAATAAACTTCTGTTTAATGAAATCTCGATTGATACTGTATCCAAAGAAGCGCAGGTTCATGGAACCAATCTCGAATTGACTAGGAAAGAGTATCAGTTGTTGCTGTATTTCATTGTAAACCGGGGGAAGGTGATCTCGAAAAATGCCATCACGCAGCATTTGTGGGGTGATGACATGAATGCACATGACAATGCGGATATTATCTATACCCACATAAAAAATCTGCGGAAAAAATTGCAGGAGGCAGGAAGTGGAGATTATCTCAAGGCTGTTTACGGGATGGGTTATAAATTTACGGATACATGAAGCTTCAAACCAAATACAACCGCGCTACAATTACCGCAACTATAATGGTATTGATCGTCGCGAGTATCGTTTATTATTTTTTCATCCGTTCCGCATTGATCAACCAGGTTGACGAAGCCCTCAGGGTCGAGGAGGTCGAAATCTATCATCACATTAAACTTCACAATGCTTTACCTGCAGAAAGTCATTTCAGGGATCAGAGGATTGATTTTACGGAAGTGGCGGTTCCTGAGACACGAAGGTTTGTAAATATTAAGCTGATTAATCCCCAGGACAACGAACTGGAAAATAGCAGGCAATTGATTTTTCCTGTTCAGGTGAATGGCAAAAACTACACAGCTGTTGTAACAAAATCGCAAGCAGAGGCAGAGCACCTGTTGCTGGTTATCCTGGCAATTACAATAGTGGTCATCCTGCTATTGGTAGCAATTCTTTTCGTCGCCAACAGGATACTGCTAAACAAGATATGGCGGCCCTTTCATTCAACTTTATAGCGATGAAAGATTTTAATCTTTCAAATCCAACACCCATTTCACTTGAAAAAAGCGATATCGACGAATTCAATGCGTTGAACTCCGCATGGACGCAAATGACACAGAAGATGAACCAGGATTACGAATCGCTTAAGGCTTTTGCTGATAACGCTTCTCATGAGATGCAAACTCCTGTAGCTGTCATCAATTCGAAATTGGATCTGCTGATCCAGGATCAGCGAATAACGGAAAAAAGCATGCATCATGTACAGGCTATGTACCATGCGGTAGACAAACTCACCAAATTGAATCAATCTTTATTATTGATCACCAAAATAGAAAATAACCAGTTCAGGGAAAAGCCGAGAATTGATATAAGCGCAGTGTTAAAAGAACGCTTATCGAATCTCGAAGAGCTCATTCATTCGCGGCAATTAACAGTGAATGTAGATTTGAAGGAGTCCACGGCGTCAATGCATCCCGTTCTGGCTGACATCCTGATAAATAATATGCTCGTCAATGCAATCCGCCACAATAATAGTAAAGGCGTTATTAATATCGTCAGCGGCCCGGATTCAGTTAAGATCACTAATTCGGGGAATGGAGCAGCATTGGATCAAAATACTATCTTTAATCGGTTTGAAAAAAGTAATGCTTCCGAAGGTACAGGTTTAGGACTTGCTATTGTAAAACAGATCTGCGATAGTTATCAGTTCAGGATTGAATATTCATTTCAAAAAGGACTTCACAATTTTACAATTGTATATAATTGACCATGAAGAGGCCCGGCAGAAAGCGATTCATCGCCTCTTTTGTTGAAAAACTTCCTTTGAAGTTAATTTCAATCGCCGGTTTATTTCTTGTAATACTCTGGTTGTTTGCACTCATAACGCATCAAGTCATAATTGAAAAAGAAGCGGAGTTCGACAATAAACTCATTCATCTTTTTGCTCGTTATTCTGCGAACTCATTCGTTCGGTTGATGAGGTTTTTTACTTTTTCGGTTCCGGAAAGTTTTTGATCCCGGCATATAGTCTGATTGTGGTTCATTACCTTATGAGGAAACAATACGTAATCAGCTTGCATATCGCGATCATTGCTCTCGTAAGTGCCGCCATATCGCAGGGAGCCAAGAAGATCTTTCAGCGTGCGAGACCCGGCGAACCATTGATGGAAGCGCTCAAAACGTATAGTTTTGCGAGTGGATATGCATTCTCGTCGTTTGTCTCTTGCAGTGTTCTGGTCTATCTTATTTGGCGTGCCGACATACAATTGCTCTGGAAATGGCTATGTTCGACCTTGCTATCTTTGTTTGCCGTTGCCTTAGGGATAAGCAGGATCGTGTTAAAAATGCACTATCCGACAGATGTGTTAGCAGGCTTTTGTCTTGCGTTTTTATGGGTTATTCTTTCTTTCTTTCTGCTCAATCGAATTCAATACAGAAGAAGCAGGTTGAAAAATTTACAGCAAGATCCTGTTGGATAACCATAGGTTGGCAAGATTTTTTTAACGGTATTCCAGGCACAGGAATAATTTCAAAAATGTCAGCTAATTTTTTATACATGCGTGGTTATCAAAGGAATTTATTCAAAATATCCTGCGGTTTATTTCTTTTTTTTACATTCCTGGCCGGTTTTTCTGCAAAAGGGCAGGACAGTTCAAATAATTCTCAATCTCCTGCCACAAAAAAAACAGTTATTGCCGGTGAACAATATGCCAAAAGTTCATTTTATCAGTGGCTTTGGGGTAAACATTATCGCAAAGAGTGGACAACTCCTGTAAATGTCAGCACATTGAACCTTGATACTGTTAATGGCGGCTTGACTGCGTATGAAGCCGGAGGAGGCAGGCAAACGAAAACGCTTCGTCTTAAAAACGCCCAGGGTAAGGAATATGTACTAAGGAGCATCGATAAATCCTTTGGCAACGCACTGCCGGAAATTTACCGGCGAACGATCGTTGAAGAAGTTATGAATGACCAGGTCTCCACTGCGCTTCCCTATTCAGCGATAACGATTCCGGCAATGGCAAGTGCGGCTAAAATTTATCATAGCGAACCAGTTATTGTTTTCGTACCGGAACAAAAAGGCCTTGGTGAGTTTAATAAGGAATTTGCTAATGACCTTTACCTGTTTGAACAGCGTGCAGATGGTGATTGGAAAGAAGCCGAAAATTTTGGCAATTCTGCCGAGATAGTAAGTACTGAAAAGATGTTTGAGAAAGTTTTTGAAGAGAGCGATCACCGGATAGACCAGCTGGCATTTCTCAGGGCCAGGCTGTTCGACATATTTGTTGGTGATTGGGGCCGGCATGAAGACCAGTGGAGATGGGCAACTTTTAAGGAGGGGAATCAGACCATTTACAGACCAATTCCCAGGGATCGGGACCAGGTATACACAAAATTTGATGGAGTTCTTCTTTCTCTCTTACTTGGCGCAGCAGGCATCGGCCATTTGCAGACTTTCAATTACAATATAAAAGATATCGCCAGGTACAATTTTTCCGCCCGGAATCTTGATAGACAGGCCATCAATGAAACTACAAGGGAACAATGGATTTCTACAGCAAAAGACTTGCAACAACTCCTAACAAACGATGTTATTGAAACAGCCGTTAAAAAGTTACCGCCGGAAATTTTTCCAATTTCGGGGAATGAGATCATTGCGAAACTGAAGTCGCGACGCGATTTTCTTGAAAACTTTGCAAATGATTACTATAACATACTCGCCAGCGAAGTGGAGATCGTCGGGACAAAAAATAAAGAGCTGTTTGAAGTAAAGAGGATCAATGAAAACGAAACCCTGGTGAATGTTTATGATCTGACTAAAGAAGGTGAACCCAAAAAAGATCCATTCTATTCGAGAAAATTTTCAGCCCAGGAAACAAAAGAGGTTCGTGTGTATGGTCTGGGAAATAATGATGAGTATTTAATCACCGGCGATGTAAAGGAAGGAATACCCGTTCGAATAATCGGCGGTCCATCTAAAGATGTTTACATTGATTCAGTAAGTCCGGGTGGAAAACGTAATGTAAAAATCTATGACGATGGCAATAATGATTTTAGAACAAGTTCGGGAATCATATTGAGGTTATCAGAGAGCGATTCAGTCCATTCGTACAACTATAGCGGTTTTAAGTATAGTAAGAAGGGAATTAAGCCAATCCTTTTTTATAGTAATGAAGACCGGGTACATATTGGGGTCGCATATAAAATGGTAACGTCGAGATGGAGAAAAGACCCTTTTGCCGCCAGTCATGAAGTGAACGTGAAGTATTCACTGATGGAAAATGCGTTCAGTACTGAATATAAAGGTACTTTGATAGAAGTTATTGGGAAATGGAATATGTCACTCTATGCAAACTATGATCAGATAAGATGGATCAATTATTTTGGAGTGGGAAATGAAACGGAAAGAATTTATACAGGAAAAGGATACAGGGACTACTATAGAATGCGTACGAGACAATTGTATTCGAGTGTTGGGCTCAACAGGACGTTCGCCAACTATCATAACGTAAGCATCGCTGGTTTTTACCAAACGTATGATATAGCGCAGGACAAAGGACGATACGTCGCCGAACATCCCACCAATTCGAATGGCGACGATTATGACTGGAAGAATTTTGGAGGTGCGCGCGTTGATTATTTGTATCAAAAACTGAATGATCCTATACTGCCTACAAAAGGATTTAGATTTTTATCTTCTGCCTCTTACACCCACGATATCCAGGAATATCACAAATCATTTGGTCGTTTCTCGTCGGTCCTGACAGCATATATACCGCTTTCGAAGTCTTTCGTTTATTACCTAAAAACGGGGGGAGCAACTATTTCAGGCACGCCAGAGTTTTACCAGCTAAACGTAATAGGAGGAGGGCAAACCTTGCGGGGCTACCGCAGGTTCCGTTTTTACGGAAAGACGATATTTTTTGCACAGAACGAACTGCAGTGGATTCGAGAAGTACGTTGGAATATTTTTAACGGGAAAGCAGGATTTTTAGCTTTAACGGATCTTGGCCGCGTTTGGTATCCCGGTGAAGAATCTGACAAATTGCATATAGGCTTTGGAGGCGGTATTATCATTGCTGCGTTCAACAAGATATCTGTTGCGGCAACCTATGCCAGGTCAAGAGAAGACGCAACTGTTAATTTTCGTTTTGGCAAAACTTTTTAAAAATTAAATCAGAAGGGACTTGTTCTCCTTTCTGCATCAATATCTGTAGTAATTTTTTTTCGAATTTCTATCAACCTTTCAATATAAAAAAATGCAGACAACAACTACCATCTTAGAGGGATACAGTGACATGGAAAAAGGAGCTTATCTTGGTGCTCTTGCCTCGATAGCAACAGCGGATCGCAGTGCTACAGAGCAGGAACTTACGTATTTACAGGCCTTGTGCGAGTCTGCCAATCTATCCGAAGATCAAACGAATCTCATTCGCGAGTCTGCTACCACAGAAATTTCAGATGAAGATCTCAAGCGATGTCTCGATGTTTTAAAAACGAGTGAGCTCCGATTTTCATTGGTCAGTGATGTAATAGCTTTCGCAGGATCTGATCAATCATATTCCGAGGAAGAAAAACAGAAAGTTCAACAGATTGCACAATACCTTGGTGTTAACCAGGAGCAGTTCTCATTGCTTGATCAATTCACAAAGAAAGCGGTGAAGGAAGTGCCGAAGCAAGTCGAAGCGCTTGAGACGGAGCAGGCAACTCCCAGTAACTTTTTAGACAGCCTCGGTTTCGGTGATAAATTGAAAAGCGCCGGCATAAATTCGAATTCATTGTTGAAGGGTGCCCTGGGTATAATTGGTCCCATTGTACTTGCACGAATGTTAAGTGGTCGCAGAGGTAGCAGCGGCGGCGGTATGCTTGGAGGAGGTTTGGCTGGCGGTGGCGGTCTACTCGGCGGCTTGTTAGGCGGCGGATTGCTTGGTGGACTCCTGGGTGGTGGTCGTGGATTTGGAAACGCCGGGGGAATGCTTGGCCGCATGTTCGGCGGCAACCGTAGTGGATGGTGATAATGAGTATAATTTTATAAAGCCTCGAATATGCAAACAAATAAGCTTTGCGTATTCGCGACATTATAAAATCTTCTTTCAGAGCTTTCGGACTCTTACCGCAAAAGCTTTGGCTGGATTGACCACTGTAAGTTGATGAATCTCTGACTCGCTAAATCCTGAACTTCTTAACGCCGGTAAAAAATTAGTCAGCAGATCGATTGTCAATCTCGATGGTATTTTTCCTCGTTGCGGATATCCATTCCCGTCATGTGACAGCAACAAGTGGTCAAGATATCCTGCCTTTTTCATCACCTGCAAGCCTTGCAAAAATCTGTCGTGTTTTTCATCACGATATCCGTCGAATGAGATCCATGCTCCCATTCCGGCTGCCTTGATGAGTGGGTCATCGGATGGAACATCATGCGCATGCGTCCATATCCAGGCGAGGGCAGATAGCTTGTTCTTCCGAAGAACATCTAATTGCTCAAAAGCTCCATCCGGGTTATTTGCAGTGTGCGCAGCAATCGTGAGGCCAGAAGCAAGATGTGTAATTGCGGCTGCCTGTAATAACTTTTTGTCAACGGCAGTGAGGGGGCCATTGTTAAAACCTAATTTCATGAAACCTGGTCGTATACCCGTCCCGCCAATCCCGTTCTTCCATTCGCCGATCCACCGGCTCGCGATCTGTTCCGGGGTTTCCCGGTGAGCATATTGAGGGATATACCTGCCATTGGCGGCGCCATAGATGCCCGTATTGGTAAGAATATTAAACCCAGATTTTTCCGAAATGATCTTTAATATTTCCGCGTTCCTGCCGAAATAAGCAGCAGTGCACTCTACAATTGTTTTGCAGCCAGCGGATTTTGCCTTTTCCAAAAACGGTAATACAGTAGATAACAGATCATCAACATTGTAATCGCTTTTCTCTTCCGGGTCGAGACCAAATATTGAGAAAAGATGTTCATGAGTTAGAGTAAGTCCCATATTATCAATCCGAATTTCTCCTGTGACAGTCATAAGCTGTCCTGTATAACTTTGATCAAAGGCTTTGCGCCCAATGACAGGACTGATTACAACAAGTGGCGCTGTTAATTTGACAAAGGAGCGGCGATCCATATCACAAATGTAATTTTCTTCAATTTATACTCGTATTATTCAGTTCTGACCGTACGAAAAAAATCGTGCAAAGTTGCCAGGGCGCCAAGAAATGCATTTCCTTTGCGACTTTGCGCGATTACATTTTCTAAAATGGATACATTAAATAGTCCAATGCAAACCAATAAACCTTTCATGGGAATTGAGATCGGTGGCACTAAACTCCAACTTGTCACGGGTACAGCTGCTGGAGAGATACTAACAAAGCATCGCTTTCAAATCGAAAAAAAGCAAGGCGCGAAGGGAATCAGGGATCTTATCGAAAGAACGATAAAAGAAAATTATACCGGGAAGATCGATGCGGTTGGAATTGGATTCGGAGGACCGGTTAATTGGCGGACAGGACTAATATCTACATCGTTTCATATAGAAGGCTGGGCAAATTTCAACCTAACAGAATGGCTTCAATCTCTGGTCGGAGCACCGGTATTTTTGGAGAACGATGCGAATGTTGCAGCGCTGGGCGAAGCAATGCATGGCGCAGGAAAAGGGTATGAATTGGTATTATATATTACTATAGGCAGTGGTATCGGTGGCGGCTTGGTAATAAAAAACGAAATTTATCATGGAGCTATTCCCGGTGAAGTTGAGATGGGGCATTTACGGATGAATCGTTCAGGTGATACCTTTCAATCTCTTTGTTCGGGTTGGGGGATAGATGAACGGATCAGAAATGTTATTGCTAAAAACCCTTCAGGAAAGTTGGCGAAAATTGCCGGTGATCGGGATTCGGGTGAAGCTGCTTTTTTGAAGTCGGCGATAGAGCAAAATGATTCTGTTGCATTACATCTTTTTGAAGAGGTGATTGATGATATGGCATTTGGACTTTCTCACGCGATTCATTTGTTTCATCCTGAAATTGTGATTCTTGGTGGAGGGTTCTCTTTGATTGGGGACATGTTGAAGAATAATATCGAAAAAAGAATTCCTGCATATTTAATGGAGGCTTTCCATCCGGGGCCTGTTTTCAGGCTCGCGGAATTGAGAGAGCTATCAGTGCCTACAGGAGCTCTATTCTTAGCTGCTAAAAATTATCATTCAGCAAAAAAATAATAATATGGAAACGTATATAAGTGAATATATAAATGCACAGAAGGCGGCTCTTGACTCAATACCCGTTGAACAAGTTGCACAGCTTATTCAAAAGTTCAAAGACGCCTGGATCAATGATCGGAATATTTTTGTTTTTGGAAATGGTGGAAGTGCGGCCAATGCCTCTCATTTCGTAACTGACCTTGGAAAAGGCGCTTCCGACAAAATGACGAAGCGATTTCATTGCCTTTCTCTGAATGACAATACTCCCTGGATGACCGCTATCGGCAATGATTACAGTTACGATGAAGTGTTTTCACGACAGCTCATGAATTTTGCACGAGCAGGTGACCTTGTACTGACCATGAGCGTCAGTGGAAGTTCACCAAACCTGCTCGCAGCTGTTGAATGGTCAAAGAAGAACGGCGTATATACGATTGCATTAGTAGGAGCGAAGAGGGGCAGGCTTGCAGATATTGCCGACTTCGTGATCGTCGCCGATTCAACCCATTACGGCCGAGTTGAAGATACGCACATGGGCATCTGCCACATGATATGTTATGCTTTTATGGAGCAGGGCGCAAAAATGGAATTAGCGTGAGAATGCACCTGCAATGAGTGCAAATTGTTTTTTGCTTGTAAATCCAATACATTATTCAATGAGCGGGTCGAAAACATACCGTTCATTGAAATCAACACCGGAAGCTACTAACATTTTCAGATATTCGTCAAGAAACGCGATCGTCTTGTGATGTTCCTGTTGATTGTGTATGTATTTCACGACATTATCAATTTGTGATTTCGAATGACTGAAGGCACCATACCCTCCCTGCCATTGGAACTTGCTTGATGTTAATTTGTGCTTGTTTATCCATTCCGACGAATCGCCTTTTGCGAGTTGCATCATAGTTGAGATTGATTGGTTCGGGTTTAGTCCCACAAAAAAATGAAGGTGATCGAATACGTTGTTAATCGCAATCATTTTATGCCCGCTATTTTGTACAGTCGCAGTAATGTATAATCGTAATCGTTGATCCCATGATGTATCTAAAACGGCTTTGCGAAATTTAACAGCAAATACGCAATGAACATAGAGTTGAGTGTACGTATTGGGCATGAAAAGTTTTTGCACAATCTCTATATCTTATGGTAGAGAATCGCGTGGGTTCAATCATTTTTTGACGCTTTTTTACCGTCTAGTTGTCGGAGATTCAGCGGGTAGCCCCTACCGGGGCAAAATCACAATATACATTCGGGTGCTACAAAGCGGTAGCCCCTACGGGGCAGGTGAATGCTCGGAACCCGCACTCCGCAACGATGCAAAAGCAAAACCGATCTATCACTATTGCCATCAGGTAAACGCCAGGGAGATATCGATAATCGCCATCTGGTGCATTGCAATCGTGTGTTGATGCCCCATGGGCGCAATCGCTTGTAACAGCACAGATATAAAAAGTGATTGCCCAGTAGTTGTATTGCAACGTGTATTGATGCCCCATCGGGGCAACCGCTTTGTAGCAATGCAGATATAAAGAGTGATTGCCCCGTAGGGGCAACCCTCCTGGCGGTGCATGAAATAAAAAGTCCAGTATGATCAGGATTGCTTCAGGAACTAAAACACGCTAAGGCATCATCATAACTCCGAAGAAGCTAACGGCGTGATGCCTTTGCGCAGGCTTTCCTGGCTGGCATCGATATGTTTTATGATGAGAGATGAAGGGATATGTTCAAGCCATACGCTTTTGCTTTTTACCAATTTCTCCCAATTGTCGTAACTGACAAGCATCAGGTCATATCTCAAAAGCATTGATTTGTCGATCGTTCTTCCCATGAGTATCTGGATGCTTTCCTGTCCTGTTTTATTTATCCGTAAAATTTCATCCTGCCAGCGACTATCGCTCTGTGACAATCCGCCTGCATCCAAAATTGTTACTGATGAATGAATGCTATGCACAAACTTCCCACCGTACTTCAACAAAAAAAGATCTGAGGAAGAAAATATCGGAATTAAAATTCTGCGTGCTTCATAAAAATCTTTATCTATAAAAACTCCTACGCTGCAATGTGCGTCAGCTATAAAGCTTGTGGCCTTCTCATCCATCATGTCGTTCACCGGGAGCAATTGTGATAACTTGTTTGTGCCTAGCAACGTTTTGATGAGATGTGGAGGATATAACAACCTCACTGTCGCAGCTACGTCTCCAACCAAAGTACCCTTCAACAAAGACTTTCCCGCATCAACTAGAATGAAATCATATTGTTCCTCCTGGGTGATCTTCGTAATTTCTTTGCGCACGTCTAATACCGGATGGTAGATTGTTGCAACGTCAAGATTCAATCTCTTGGCTTCACTTTTGATTTTGCTGAAGCTTTCTTTTTCGAATTCCGGTATCTGCCAGGGATTAATGTCTGCATTGTAAGAAATATTTATGGCTGTAATGTCAACAGGCACTGGATGTTTCGCCAACATCTGATTGGCCACACGCAACAACTTTCGTCCGCTATGTGCGGCACCAAATGATAACAATACTCTGTATAACTTTTTTTGCAAAACCGGTTCGGGTAATTTTGCATCTGCACCTTTCTCGGGCATCAGCCAGTTGATCAGGTCAAGTGCAGGACCAGTCATGAAAGTGGTGATCAACGCCATCAGCACCATCATCGCGAAAATTTCCGGTGACAAGATCCCAAGATCATAACCGATGTTTAGTACGATAAGTTCCATCAATCCTCTTGTATTCATCAGAGCTCCGATCGATAAACTGTTCTTCCAGTTCTCACCAACGATTTTTGCGGCCAGGGCGCTTCCGCCAAATTTTCCAAGAACGGCCACAAGGATAACCAATCCGCAGGTAATCCACAGATGACCGCTAGTAAGTAAGCCGATTTCTGTACGCAAGCCGGTAAAAACGAAGAACAGGGGTAGCAATAGTACCAGGGCAACATCTTCAATTTTGTCGACTACTATTTTTCTGAAATTCAGGTCGGGCGGCATAACCACCCCAGCAAGAAAAGCGCCGAACAACGCGTGAATGCCGATGATCTCAGTAGTATAGGCCGACAATAGCATCATCATAAAAACAATCGCCAGCACAGGTTTGCTAACCATTTCCCTATTTGCATAGATGCTTCCCAATCGACGAAAGAAAGGACGGATCACCAGTAGCATAAGCAACACATAACCAAGAGCGAGACCGATGGTAAACAGCGCACTCACAAAACTTCCTGCTTTTACGATCGCGATCACCGCTGCGAGTATGCACCAGGCCGTTACATCATCCGCAGCAGCGCAGGTAATCGCTAATGAACCAAGAGTTGTTTTCGTTAGGCCTCTTTCCTGAATGATCCTTGCAAGAACAGGAAATGCCGTGATGCTCATTGCAATGCCCATGAACAACGCAAAAGATAAAAACGAAGTGGTAGCAGGCGCATGCGCAATGAAAAGATAGTATGCGAGTGCCATCCCAAGCGTATAGGGAATTATGATGCTTGCATGACTAATGATCACCGCCCCCCTGGCTTGTTTGCGAATCATATTAACATCCAGCTCCATGCCAATGACGAACATAAATAATATCAGGCCAACCTGGCTTAAGAACTGTAGATTGCCCAGTGACGCCACAGGGAAAATGAATTGCGATATCTCGGGAAAAAAGCTGCCTACGAGGGAAGGTCCAAGAACAATGCCAGCCACTATTTCACCGATAACCGTCGGTTGTCCGATCTTATTGAAAAGAAATCCGAAAATGCGGGCGCAAATAATAATAGCGATGATCTGGAGGATTAGAACGGCCAGCGGATGATCAAGGTTATTGTTGAATGAGTTGCTGAAAAGTTCGAAGCTATTTCTGACGGATATTTTTGAGATCGTTTGTTCAATTTTCGTGGTTCTTCCGTGCTCCAAGATTTTGCCACGCTCAACAATCCAGTAGATTGCCAATCCAAATATGACGACGATCACAAGGTAAAACAACAGGCTCCAATGCTTCTTCATAGGTAAGTTCAGCTGGTTCTTTAATAGTTCCGGTTTATGTCAATGATAGTGCCATAAAGATAAAACGTATTTTTGGTACAGGAATTTCGGTACACGAATTAACGCTAATTAAAAATTCGTGCGGAACTTTACTTGTTTTTATTTCCATACTTTACGAAGAAAACGTAACCAATTGCCGTGCATTACATTGATAATATCATCTTCACTATAACCGCGTTTTCTTAAAAGAGAGGGAACTTTTTGGAGATCAGAAATCGTATCGAGATCGTAGGGACTTTGTTCTGTTCCAAATGCTCCATCCAGGTCGGATCCAATTCCAATATGTAATGAATTGCCTGCGATCTGGCATATATGATCCAGATGGTCAATGATTACTTCAAGGGTGCAGTTCATATCCCTGGGCATTGATTGCTGCCGAACCCATCCGGGAACCATCATCCATGCGTCCAGGGCCGCGCCGATCACCGCATCCCGGTCGATAAGCGCTTTGATCATCTCATCACTGAACTGTCGGTTATGATCAACGAGTTTTCTACAATTATTATGACTGGCCCAGACAGCTCCCCTGAAATGTTCGAGCGCCTGCCAAAAAGCATCATCGCATAAATGAGTTGCATCCAAAATAATATGCAGTTGTTCCATTTTTTGCAATAGTGCCAGTCCTTTAGCCCCCATCTTTCCCATTGCATCCGTTCCATTGGCGTATCTTCCGGGACCATAGTGCGCCGGGCCGACAGCTCGCAGACCACACAAATATGCTCTTTCAAGATGTTCAACAGCGATCAATGAGTCTGCACCTTCAAGACTTAAAATATATCCCACCGGTTTGACCTGATTGGCCGATCCGTTTTCCCATAATTTAACATGGCTTTCAAGTGAAACAAGGTCGCTGACCTGAACCATTTCGCCCGCAACTTCCATTGCTTTATACCACGCAAGCTGACCCTGAGTTTGAGCCCATGCCTGTTCGGGTGAATGCCAGCCAGGTAATAAACTTCCCGGTTCAACATAGCGTGCAATTTGTGTCGCAACGACCAGCCCGATGTTTCCTTGTCTTAATGCAGGTAATGAAACGGTTCCTTTTCCACGATCGGGCTTATCGGTCATCCCTTTTTCGCGCTCACGTATATCATGCACAGACCTCCGTAAATCACGGTTCCATTCCAGTGCATTCATGCTAAGGTCAAGGTGCGCGTCAATAGTGAACATAGTGGTGAGTGGTCAATGGTGAATAATTAATCTGCTGAGCTTTAGAAAGGGCCACACAAAATCCTGAAGCACTTAATCAGCAAAAGCCCTAATTGTTCAATAACAGGTTTTATAAAATAATTTAAATCAGTGCGAAATCCAAAGCTCCATCAATTTCAATTAATGACCTTCGTGCAATTTTATAAAACCTCTTTTCTTAATTAGGGATTTTTTGGATGCGCCCTGTAACATTCTGAAACAAATCGTTGGAAAATTTGTAAATAGCAAGTCCTTGGTAATTGAGCTTCAGGAACATAAGATCTATGTTTGAAAAACAAACAGTTTGACTGTTCACCATTGACGATTTCAATGTTAAATGCTGATTTTTCTATCCCTCGCAAGGTTCCTCCATTCACCAGTCACCGAACCGTTTTCAATGACATAAGCCCTTTCGTGCAGAGCGACAGTTGGGCAAATATGAAATGGTAATCCATAAAAAATATCACCTGGTTTGTGAGTATGGCCGGGAGGAGCATGGAGAACAAGATGTTCTTCACTGTGGCCGATAGCTTCCACTGCAGAGGCATTCAAAAAATGAACCCTTTTTGTCAATTCATTTTCTGAGGCGATTGATTTATGTCCAAGATCCAGGCAGATGCGATTTGTATCAGGTGTTGAGATGACGCGGCTAACCACGAGAGCTGCAGGCAAAAATGCTTGTTCTTTGCACAGGTCCTGGTAACCCTTGTCCCAGTAAATAAAAGTTCCCGGACTGCATTCGATGTTTTTTCTTTTGCAATGGATTGAAAAGGTTGGGGTTCCGCCCGCTATTATGACTGGTTCGGGCAGCATTTTTTCTACCAGGTCTTCCTTCATCCTGACAACGGCCGCAAAACTTTCATCGCACTCTTTCTTTCGACGTTCAAAATCAGCATTGCGGATATGTCCGTCGTAAACGTGCAGTCCAACTGGCTGAATTCCCGAAGCATTGATCCAATCATTATATAACCGTATCGCGTCAGGGCCGGGACTTACACCTGTCCGGTTCATGCCAACGTTCAGATCGATGTATACCGGCACGCGGATATTATGTTTTCCAAAAATCATGTCCATCTGAGCGGCCGAATTGGTATTGTCTATCAGACAGGAAAACTTCACCGCCGGATAAGTTTTGATCAGATCAACAAACCTTTTTAGCTTGGGTCCTACAGGCTGGTAAGCAAGCAGTACATCTGTTGCACCAGATAATGCAAGCATTTCGGCTTCCGAGATAGTAGCGGCTTTGAACTTGCAAATGCCAGCTTCCATCATTAGTTGGCAGGCTTCCTGCGATTTATTTGTTTTGATATGCGGCCTGAGTCGATTAACATCATCTATCATGGAAATAAGTATCCTGATATTTTCTTTTACACGATCGGGAAAAATGATCAGGGCAGGTGAATCCAGTTCGTCAGGATCTTTTAGTTCATACCATTCAGGCATCTATGGTGAGTTTTCGAATTGCGAATCTAGAATTCAAAATCCAGAATCCAGAATTCAGAATAAAAGGAAGAGTTATCCGAACAAAAATATCAAAATCTCAAATAAAATGAGATCTCGAACGCTCTGCTTAGGTTCGATCTGATTTCTGACTCCGACTTCGGATTCTGAATGCGGGATCATTGCTGTCCGGTAAAAAATTACCCTTATTCTTGGTAATATTGGTTTGGTAACCTTAAAATACCAAAATCCTGAAGGCGCGAGCCTCCTTTTTATTCTCTTTCCAAACTTTTACGAGACGCTAGTGGTTTTGAGTTCTGAGTTCAGTTGTGAGTTCTTTAGTTCAGAGTTTTAAGTTCTTAGTTTTGAATCGAGAATCCAACGCCAATCCAGAACACAAACCTGAAACCCGAACTTAATTTCCGACTGGAACCGAAATAAGGACCGCAGAAAAATGGCAGATGGCAGCGAATAGTACAAATAAATGCCAAACTGCATGATGATACGCAAATAATCTTTTGACGTAGAAAAGGATACCGATTGAATATAATACGGCACCAGTGATAATAAGTGTAATAACTGGGGAAGGCATGTTAGCAAAAAACTCATTAGCACCTGTAAGAAGCATCCAACCCATGCTCAGGTAAATAATGGTTGACAATATTTCAAAACGTCCTGTATAAAAAATTTTGAAAAAGATACCGATCAAAGTAAGGCCCCACAGAACGGACAACAGCATCATTCCAAAACTATTGTTGATAAATATCAAAATGAAAGGTGTGTAAGTGCCCGCAATTAAAAAATAGATACTGATATGATCAAGTATCAAAAACAACTTTCGAATCTTCTCATTTCTATTCCAGTGAAATAGAGATGAGAATGTGAAAACCATAAGAAAACAAAAACCATATACCGCGGTGCCAACAATGATCCTCAGGGCGGAGCTCTCACAGGCATTTAAAATGAGTATCGGAATACACACTATTCCAAATAAAATTCCCAGCGCATGCGTCATGCTATTCATCCTTTCTTCGCGTAAATACTGATCTGTCGAATAACTTTCCATTCTGTGGCGGTTTATATTGGTACTCTTAGAAAATTTTATACCAGATTCATCATTTTTTTGACATTACAATATTACGCTCTATGACGTGCTTTTATGATCACTATATACGGTAAAAAGAACCACCTAAGATGGGGAAGGAGGCAGGATAAAAAAAAGAACTACGAACAGTCACAAAAGGCAAACGAAGGCGTCTGGAGGTTGGAAAGGTCCGAACACAGGCATTATGACGCTTAAAAAAGGTAGAATTTTGGATGTAATAGAAATCTATTTTTTCCTACAAAATATTAATTTCGGTCATGAAACACACCGTGGAAATTTAATCACCCATAAATACATTTATTATGAAACGTGCTAACTGGCTTATTACCTTATCCCTAATTTGTTTCAATGCATTCTCTATTATTGCCCAAACCAAGACTGACATTTTCACTGGTTCGTCTGACATTACCTGGCTTGGAATTGATTTTACCCAAACCAAATTCATTGGCGCCGCGACGCAGTTCAAAGATGCAGGAGAGATTTCCAGCAGCGAGTTTCGCGACAAATACATTCCCGGCTGGAACCAGCTTTTCATCAATGAACAAAAAAAGTATGATGTTGCAAAGGCAGTCAAGCGTACCGAAGTAAAGTATGCGATGGATGTAACGGAGAAGGCGAACAATGCAATCAAAGGCAATTTCTTTTCCGATGACGCGAACGACTATAAAAAACTCGATGAACAAAAAATCGCAAACCTTGTTAAGAACTATGACTTCCAGGGTAAAACAGGAATTGGCCTTTTGTTTTTCATAGATGGCATGAGCAAGTCAAAAGATGAGGCCTCAGGTTGGGTTACTTTTGTAGATATGAAATCCAAAAAAGTTTTATCTACAGAATACAAGACCGGTAAAGCTGGAGGGTTTGGCTTCAAAAATTATTGGGCAAAGGCGTTTCTTAATATTCTGAAAGGTGTTTCTTAATGTTTTGAAAGGAGTGAAGTATAAGCTTAAGATCAGATAATAATTCGCGCTGGTCAGGGAGGCGCATTACTGCTGAATCGAATCATATAACCAACAACAAGTGCCCACGGTTTAGTTAATTTAGGGCTGTAGGTTGGGAATTTGTCTTATTAGTTCTCTATTGAAAATCTCTACGCCATTTTGATTCAAATGGTGATTATCCAGGAAATGTAAGCTGTCATCCAGCTCAAGAAAAGTGTTGAAGTTTAAATAATTTGTTGTCTTTCCGGAAAAATAGGCCTCAATTCTGGCATGATCCGCCCTATATAAATTATACTCAACTCGGGTTACTGGTGATTGCACTAAACAAAACTTAATTCTTTTCTTTCTGATCATATTCAGGATGCCTTCAAAAGAATCTATTTGGACTTGTAAAGGGACCCATCTCGACTCTGGATATTTCTCAAACCCTGAATTGTAAGTGAGTAGTATCCTTGTTACATACCCTCCTGAAATGTACCTGTCCAGGCCCCTGACCATACTTGGTTTTAAGTTTTCAGTTTTATTCAACAGCTGCCGGCAATATCCAAATAATAGTGTATTGTAAATTCTGATGTTATTGATCGTTAAGGCCATTTTCAACGTCGTTCCATCGATTTTGTCATTGGCAATTAGATCCAGGGCAGATTCAACTCCGTCATACGTAAATGTTCGCGGACTAACCTCGTATACTATTAATTTTGGATTGAGGCCGTTTAAGTAACGCTCCAATAAAATTTTGGTTTGTACGGGGGTTTGATTACTGGAGCCGAGGTTAAAGGTTTTGTAGCCGTATGCCTTAAATATCCTGGGATCAAAACCTCTATACGCAAATGATGCTCCTAAGAAAAGTATGTCAACGTTCTTAGTCTGTTTTACCTCCTCCATTCTTGAATACATATGGGCATACCCGGCAATGCTGTAATTGAGGTTTGTAATCAGCAGCGAAGGCGCAAAACTACCCCATATTGCGAGCAATAAGATATAAGACAGCGACAAGAAGGGGATAAACAGCAGGATCTTGACCATGAACTTTTTCATACACTAGAAATTAAAATATATGAAAGGGGTTTCAGTTGATTGCATAAACATTCCTATCAAAAAAATTATACAGGTATAAATTGACCACCGGTAAATAGGACGTTTAATTTCTAATTGTAAACCATGTTCTTTTTCTCTTTGGATCCATTCAACCAGCATCATAAAGAAGATAAAAAATAATGTAAGGCCAGCCTCATATTTATTACCCGGGATCTTCGGAATAGTAAACAGGGAACGGGAAATAAGTCTTCTGTAATAATGAAAGGCTTCCCCGATGTTTTCCGCGCGGAAAACAATAAATGCAAACATTACCAAAAAAAAAGTAGTGAATACATTGATGACTTCAATGAATGAAGGGAGCAACATTCCTTTTGCAATTTTTTTATTTTTGTTCATGGTGCCCCTCAAAATGAGAGGAATGAAATAACAACCATGAAGAAATCCAAAAAGGAGATAAGTCCAGTTTGCCCCGTGCCAGATTCCGCAAATGATGAAATTGATAATAATGGCCAAAATCAATCCTGCTTTTCCATAATCTCTAAAAGTTATACTTAAAGGGGTAAACACATATTCTGTTAACCAGGCCGTAAGAGAAATATGCCAGTTACGCCAAAACTCGGCAATGTTTTGCGAGAAAAAAGGGAAGTGAAAATTTTTGGTAATATTGAATCCTATCATTCGCGATAAGCCAATTGCCATATCTGAATACCCGGAAAAATCTGCGTAGATCTGGAAGGTGTAAAAAAATGCACCTAACAGCAATGAACTTGCAGGTAAATGATGATAATAAGTAAAGATATCATTGGTGGTTGTTGCACAATTATCAGCAATAACAACTTTTTTAAATAGCCCCCATAAAATCTGGCGCAAGCCATCGACGGCCATATCATAGTTAAATTCTCTTTTCCTTTCTAACTGCGGGATAAAGGTTCTTGCTTTATCAATCGGACCGGATAATACGCAAGGAAAGAATGAGACATATGTAAAGAAAATAACCCAATCTTTTGTTGCTTTTATTTTTCCTTTATCAACATCCAGTAGATAGCTTATCGTTTTAAATGTGTAATAGCTTATTCCTAAAGGAATGAGAATATTAAGCGTTTGTATATTAATGTTGATGCTTAAAGTAGAAAAAGCGACATTAAATGAAGTAATAAAGAAGTTGAAATATTTAAAAAGTACGAGTCCGCCTATGCCCAGAAGCAATCCAAGCGAAAGAAGTATTTTTCTTTGTCTGGGATTTATTCTTTTTTCAATATGAATGCCCAGCAGAAAGGTTATCAGAGAGCTCGCGATTAATATCGAAAGGAATCGCCAATCCCACCAGGCATAAAATACATAACTTCCCAGTAAAAGAAAGAGATTTTGAAGTTTCAAATTGTTCTTGAATACAAACCAATATAGTAAGAAGAATAAAGAGAAAAAGACGAAAAACGTAATTGAATTAAAAACCATTTTGCGATCTTGTTTTATCCTGTAAGCCTGAATTGAATGCAGGAAATGGATTTCATTACATCTTTTCGGCAAACGCCTATCGCATCATGTGAATACTTTCATCGGATAACAAGATGTCTTCGAAGCGGTGACTGGTAGCCGGAAGCTTTCAAGACAGTGGAGCTCAGTTATCAATCTTTTTTCGTTCAATAGAATCAATCATTTCACCGACATTACTCCAGCTTTGAATTTCTCTTGATGTAAAACGAATTTTGAAATGTTTTTCGATAGCTACGATCAATTGTATATGATTTAATGAATCCCAGTCGTTCACATCCGCCGCGTATGTTTTTTCGGTTATTGTTAAATCTTCAACATCAAGGATGTCCATGAGTATCTTGGTTACTTGACTTAAAATATCTCCTCGCGCCATTCGATCATTTCATTTTTATAAAACTTTTTCTGGCACTGCCGTGATCCAAAAGATATTCCCAATAGTTGCCTGATTTTTCGAAACCTGAATCGAAGTATAGATTCTCTACCAGGTTATTTTTTACGGTTGGTATATACTGTCCTTTCAAGCAGTAAAATCCTTTTCCTTTTGCAAATTCTGAAATGGTGTTTAATACAAAATTTTCCATTCCGTGGTTTAAAACCCTGCAGCTCATAAACCAGTTCTCGATAAATAAAGTCTGTGTATTTTCTTTTTTTAAGACCACGACACATATCAAGCCATAATTTCCAAATTTATCTTCCAGTGAAAAAGCAAATGTAAAGTGAACATCAGAATGGGTGAGGAGGGTGATATCCGATTCACTATATCTTACGGTTCTCAGATTGAATTGATTCGAACGTTGGGAAAGCTGGGCAACTCTTGGCGTATTAAAGCTATTAAAAGGTTCTACTAAAGAAAGCATATTTATGCTTTGCAGGTACTCATCTTTATTCGAGAAATTTTGTTGAATAATATTTCTTTCTGCTTCCAGTTGGTATAACTTATTTCTTCCTGACTCTTCGCTGGAAAAAGAAGTTGTTTCAAAAAGGTTCAAAGTATACAAGTACTCCAGGTAATCTGCCGGATCTTCTGGTAATTCAGGCACTGTTATTTCAGGCAGGTTTTCCCTTACCATATTTCTTTCGAAGGGGTTGTCATCTAAAAACACCATGGAATCAAAACCAATATTCAAAACGCTTTGGATTTGCCTGATGTTATCAACTTTGTTTTGCCAATTGGAAATAAAAACAGCAATATCTTCCAGGCGCAAAATCATGTCTGGATGCTTTTCGAAAGGCTCTTTCGCAACTCTTTCATAATTCTTACTGCAAATAGCTAAAATTATGCCCCTGTTCTTTAATTTCTTGATCCAATATTGAAACTCGGTAAACGCCTTTCCGATACCTAAACTTCCAATCTGAATGTTTTCTATACCATCCTCCCCAATGACACCGCCCCAAATTGTATTGTCAAGATCCAGAATTACACACTTCTTAAAATTTCCATTTAAAGCGCTTATCATCTTAAGCGTTTTATGAGCTACAATTGGCAATACCTCAATACTGAAAACCATTTCAGTATTAATGTAAACAGGAGTGTGAAAGAGATTTGCCTTCCCAACCTGATTCTGGATAGAAGAAATATCACATATATGGAAATTTGAATTTTTAGCGGCAAACAACATGAGTTCATAATTGAGTTTACGAACCTGAAACAAAAAAGAAGATTCTGTTTTGTTGGCATAGTTGCCGAAAACCGAATCATCTATCTCTGCATAATTGTAGTAAATAATTTTCGCGTTTAATCCGGCTGTTATGGTGGAATGAATGTTTGATATTAATTCTAGTTCATTATATGCCAGCGACCCAAATTGTTCCGGCTGAAGTTTGTTGTATTTGCCAAGTAGTTTATGGGAAGAATGAAAAACAATGACAATTTCGGGTTCAAATTGGTATAATTCAGAAGTCATGCTAAAGACCTCGAGCTCAGTTTGCTGGAAACCGGCTTCCCAGACTTTTAAATTATAGCCCTTGTCATAACCTTTTCCGCGCAACGCTTGCTTCAGTAATTGTGTCGCGGTATCCGCAAGTATGGCCACTTTAATGACCTTTAGATCAAAATAGTCACGTTTTAAATTCTTCTTTAGTTGAGAAAAATCTTTCATGGAAGTCAGTTCTAGATTATGTTGAAGTTAAGCGGATATTTAGAAGTATCACTTCTTATTGTACGGCGAAAGAGATAGAGTTTTCATAGTATATAAAGATTCCTTTTTGTCCTGGTGACAAAGATAAAGCTGTTTTTGCTTTTTTGTGATATGCCAAATCTCTTTACAATATATCTTCTATATCGCGAACAGCAATGGCATACAGCATTAAAATTTATTCCACGCTTTCAGCCTGTTCAAAAACTCTTTTTCTCATTGACCGTACCGGATTTATTTTTATCGGCGTTCTTTACATAGGTTTCGAGCCATCGATTCTGTTCCCAGAGCATGTGGAGAATATTTTCTTTGCTGGTGTAACCATGACTTTCGTAGGGTAACTGGACATAACGAACAGTTCCACCATGACCCTGTATGGCATTGAACAGCCGTTCTGTTTGAATGGGAAATGTGCCGGGATTATTGTCCATTTCCCCATGAATCAGGAGCAACGGTGTTTTTATTTTATCGGCATGGTTAAACGGGCTCATATTATAGTACACCTCCGGAGCCTGCCAATATGTTCGTTCTTCGGCCTGGAATCCAAAAGGAGTCAGCGTCCTGTTGTAGGCACCGCTTCGGGCAATACCAGCTTTGAACAAGCTGGTATGGGCAAGTAAATTGGCAGTCATGAATGCGCCATAACTGTGTCCGCCGACAGCCACCCGGTTCGAATCACCCACACCCAATTTTACAACTGCCTGTATTGCTGCGTGCGCATTCAAATACAATTGAGGGATGAAATTGTCATTTGGCTCCTTTCCATTTGTACCAACAATTGGCATCTCGGCATTGTCCATTACCGCAAAACCTTGCGTAACCCAGAATAAAGGAGAATGACCTGATACGGTTGTAAAAGTATATTTGGAACCGCGCACCTGCGCAGCATCTGCAGCTGATTTATATTCGCGAGGATAAGCCCATATCAACACCGGTAACAAGCCGTCTTTTTTTGAATATCCTTTTGGCAGATACAGATCGGCGGTAAGATCGATGCCATCATCTCTTTTATAAGAGATTTTTTGTTTCGCGATTCCCTCGAGTTGCGCATATGGATTTTTGAAGTCGGTAATGGCAGTAAAAACTGGTTTCTTTGTACGCAGCTCTCTCAAATAGTAATTCGGTGTTTGAGTCGGACTTTCTCTTCTCGTAACAAACAACAATTTTTCTGCATTGATCACATGTACTACATATTCATAATAGCCTTCTTCGCATTGCCATAGTAATTTACGTTGTCCTGTTTTAAGGTTCCAGCTTTGAAGCAGCGGTAAATCACCCTTTGGTCCTGCGCCATCGGCATCCAGCAAAAGCTCACCATTTTTTTGTACAAGCAAGACTTCTTTTCCATATTCATTTTTCACAGTGACAGGAGTTCCAATGTTGGCATAGTTGTCGTTGCTGCTGCGCTCATACAAACTATCCATTGTTCCTGTTGAAGGATCTAATTGATTAATGCGACTTTTTCTTTGAGCAAATGAACCTTCATATACGAGAGCGAGATCCTTCTTGCCCCAACTAACACCCTGGTAGCGCCGCTTCGTCTTAAAAAGCTCTTTCGGTTCACCTTCTACGGAGGTTATGAGAAGGGCATCGCGATATTCGGATTTAGTCCGGCCCAACCCTTTGTCAAGTGCCTGTACATAAGTGATCGTTGCGGGCTCGTCATCACGCCAATCGAACTGCCTGGGGAAGCTCACCACATCATCAAACCCGATAGGCTGCCCTTCATTCGAAGGATTCTTTGCCAGGACTCGTACATCGGCTCCTGACTTCGCATCCAGCACTTTGATGGTGTGAGGAAAGCCAGACCACGGAAACAGGTACGAAAAGGGTTTGTTGATCTCCCTTACGAGCAAGTATTGTTTATTGGGAGAAAGATTCCAGGTACCATACATCCCGGGTTGCCCAACGTTCGCTGTTTTTTTATCGGCAAGAGACAGCTTCTTTAGTTGTGCCATGCTAAAAAACTCAAACAGGGCCTCATCGTAGGTGGACTTAATAAGGTCCTGGTAAGTGCGTGATGCCGCAACGTGTCCCTGGTTCTCCTGCACAACCGGTCCAGTAGGTGCCAGGGGCTTCGCGGGCTGTTGATCCAAGCCGTTTGTTAGGGATTTATATAGAATAACATCATCTCCCGCCCAGATGTAAGAAGCTCCTATAACTGCATTCAGTTGATCATCCACTACCTGACTCGCTGTTTGCGTAGCAACATCAATCACCCAGAGGGAAATCTTCGTGTTCGTTGCGTGTGTAAAAGCAATCTTTTTCTCAGAGGGACTCCATTGCACTGCACTTGCCTGCAGATTTTTAGGTAACCCCTTTACGGTGTTCACGTCGCCGGTTTTAATATTTTTTAATTGGAAATTGATTGTGTACACCGCTCTGCTCGGACCAAAATTGTTGGGGTTGATGCGGATGCCAGCGATTCGAAGTTCCGGCTGAGCAAGCTCTTCCACAGAAGGAAGCGAGCTTCTGTCCAGCAATAACATCCATTCACCTTTACTGTCAATACTTACTCCGGGAGTTGGCTTTGCGAGCACAAGATCCATTATAGCCTTTGGTGGAGTTTTATATCCCTGCTCCTCCTGAGCAAATAGAAATGGAGCGGTAAACAATAGAAAAAAAAGTAATGCGATTCTCATGTATGCTATTGATGATTGATGATTTTAAAGACGAGAAAATCCAGAATCCGGAAAGCCGGAATTCAGAATCCGGATTTAAAAATAAGGCTCGAAAGACACGACAAGATTACTTTTCAAAAGGTACAGATTCAACGTCCTTATTAGCTTAATTGCTCCTTCCTATTTTTAAACTTCAGAGGTCTGGCTTCTGGCTTCTGAGTTCTTCAAGTCGAAAGTTACTACTCCGCGGCCACAAAGTTTTTTTTTGATGCAACCATATTAGCAGCTATTTTTGCGATCTGTTATGAGACAATTTGTACACATTCATCATCATCATACTTGCCTGAACAGGTAAGCCGGTGGTGTTTTTGTGTATTTCGTATAAAACATGTAAGGGCTTACCAACACGGTAAGCCTTTTTCTTTACAGTCTGTCAAGGCGGCACTTTTTATCATTCGGTTAATTTTCAATTTATGTTGCTAAAAATAGCTATTCAGAAATCGGGACGATTGTACGATGATTCAGTAAAACTGCTTAAGGACTGCGGCATAGATCTTAAAAATGGGATGAATAGATTAAAAACTGAAGCGGACAACTTTCCCCTGGAAGTGTATTTTTTGCGTGACGATGATATTCCTCAATATGTTGAGGATGCAGTAGCGGATATAGGTATCGTTGGTGAAAATGTGTTGTTTGAAAAAAACAAACAGGTACAAATAGTGGAGAAACTAGGTTTCGGGAAATGCAGGTTAAGTATTGCGGTGGAGCGAAAAGAGACCTACCAAGGGGTAAATTATTTGCAGGGAAAGAAAATCGCCACAAGCTATCCAGTTTTAGTTCAAAATTTCCTGAATGACAATCGAGTCAACGCCGAAATCCATGAGATTAGCGGTTCTGTAGAAATAGCTCCTGGCATTGGCCTCGCAGATGCGATCGTTGACCTTGTCAGCAGCGGAAGCACTCTATTTATGAACGGACTAAAAGAAGTGGAGACCGTTTTTAAATCAGAAGCGGTCCTTATCAGGAGTAATGACCTCAATTCGCAAAAGCAGGGACTTCTTGACAAGTTACTCTTCAGAATAAGAGCGGTGCGAAAGGCGAGAAACAATAAATATATTTTGTTGAATGCCCCTAATGAAAGCCTCGAAACAATTATCAGTCTGTTACCCGGAATGAAAAGTCCAACCGTTTTGCCACTTGCTGAATCGGGTTGGAGCAGTGTTCACAGCGTGCTGAATGAAAATGAATTTTGGGAGATTATTGAAAAATTAAAAGACGCTGGAGCACAGGGGATTTTGGTGGTGCCGATCGAGAAGATGATTATATAAAGTACGGTGAGGAGTGTACGATGTATGATTTACGAAGTACGAAGCAAGACGGATCTTTTATAAAGATAGTTAGAACGAGACACTAAAAATGAATATCGGGAATCATCATTATTGACCATTGAACATTGACCATTCCCACTTAACCCCTAATTAAAAAAGTATGCAGATTATTAGATATCCCGACAAAAAAGACTGGATCGAATTATTAAGGAGACCCGTAACAGATGCCACTGATCTTGAAGAAAAGGTCGAGAAAATTTTGAAAGCGGTGCGCAAGAAAGGGGATAAGGCCGTGCGCAAATACACCCGAAAATTTGATGGTGCCATAGTGGATGACCTCCAGGTCAGGGAAGATGAAATTTCAGAAGCAATTGATCTATTAGCACGTGAATTGAAAGATGCGATTCAGGTAGCCGCCGCAAATATTGAGACATTTCACCGCATACAGGTGCAGGTACCGGAGTGGATTGTGACAATGCCGGGCATCATGTGTTCAAGAAAATCCCTAGCCATCGAAAAAGTAGGCTTGTATATTCCTGGTGGTACGGCGCCTTTGTTTTCTACTGTGTTAATGTTGGGAATTCCTGCAAGACTTGCCAGATGTACAGAGGTGATACTTTGTACACCACCCGGTGAGGATGGAAAAATACATCCGGCCATTTTATTCGCAGCGCAACATGTGGGTATTACAAAAATTTATAAGGTGGGCGGTGTACAGGCGATTGCAGCCATGACGTACGGAACAGAAACAATTTCTAAAGTGTACAAAATTTTCGGACCGGGAAATCAATTCGTAACGTGTGCCAAACAAATGGTTCAGAAAGCAGGCGTTGCCATCGACATGCCAGCAGGCCCAAGCGAGGTTGCCATATTCGCTGACGAATACGCTGATCCCGTTTTTGTTGCCGCCGACCTGTTAAGCCAGGCAGAACACGGAGGCGATAGCCAGGTGTTATTGGTATCTGATGATGAGATCTGCGTGGAAAACGTACAATTTGAAATACAAAAACAGCTGACTGAGTTGCCCCGGAAGGATATTGCTATACGTGCACTGGCAAATAGCAAGGCCATCATTCTTCAGAATGATGAAGACGCAATGGAATTGCTGAACGAATATGCGCCCGAACATTTGATATTGGCGTGCAACAATGCGGACGACATGGCAGAGAAAGTAAGAAACGCCGGTTCGGTTTTTATCGGTCATTATTCGCCAGAGAGTGTCGGTGATTATGCAAGTGGTACCAATCATACTTTACCTACAAACGGTTTTGCAAAAGCGTATAGCGGAGTGAGCGTCGATAGCTTCGTTAAGAAGATTACTTACCAAAAGTTATCAAAGGAAGGATTGGAGCAAATTGGAAAAACAGTTGAGCTCATGGCAGAAGCCGAGGGATTGCAGGCTCACAAGAATGCGGTAAGCATCCGGCTTAACCGCTTAAATGGAAGAGAATAGTTCTCGCAAAACGGCCGCATTGCATAAGTCGACTTTGCAGTCTTCGCGTCTCTGCGAGCCTAATTCAACACGCAATAATCACCACTGATGTTTGATTTAAATAACCTACTTAGGGAAAATATTAAGAAACTGGTTCCTTACTCCTCTGCCCGCGATGAATTTAAGGGAGAAGCAAAGGTATTTCTTGATGCGAACGAAAACAGCTTCGGTTCACCTCTTACAAAATGGTATAACCGTTATCCCGATCCGTTGCAAAAGAAAGTGAAGCAAAAGTTGAGTGAAATAAAGGGCGTCCCTGCTGAAAATATTTTTCTTGGGAATGGAAGCGATGAATGCATCGACATCTTATTGAGAGCTTTTTGTGATCCCGGAAAAGACAACATCATAATTTGTCCACCTACTTACGGCATGTATGAAGTGAGCGCAAATATCAATGATGTACAGGTAAAAAAAGTTTCCCTTACACCGTCTTTTCAACTTGACCTGCCTGCTATTGAAGAAGCAGTAGACGACAACACAAAAATGATCTTTCTGTGTTCACCGAACAATCCCACGGGTAATTCACTAAAAAAAGAAGACGTTGAGATTATACTTAATAATTATTTCGGATTGGTAGTGGTTGATGAAGCATATATCAACTTCTCACCGTTCCGTTCACTCACGCAGGAGTTAAATGACTATCCAAATATTTGCGTGCTTCAAACTTTGTCGAAAGCATGGGGTCTTGCTGCCCTTCGGGTAGGGATCGCATTTGCTTCCGAAACAGTTATACAGGTCATGAATAAGATCAAACCTCCTTACAACATCAACCAGGCATCACAGGAACTTGTATTAAAGGCTTTGGATGAAGTGGGTCAAGTGAATGGGATGATTGGCGAAATTGTTAAAGGTCGGGCCGAACTGGTTCAAAATTTGTCCGTTGTTCCGATTGTTCAAAAAATATATCCCAGCGATGCAAACTTTTTGCTGGTAAAAGTCATCCAGGCAAGAGATATCTATAATTTTTTGCTCGAAAAGGGGATTGTAGTGCGGGACAGGAGCCGGGTGGAATTATGTGAGGGATGTTTGCGAATAACGGTCGGAACGCCAAGCGAGAATAATGAATTGATAAATGGGCTTAAAGAATTTGCACATCAAATTCAGTAAGTTTACCGCTTCAAAGAAAACTCGAATATGAAAAAGCTCTGCCTTAAGTTACGGATGATGTTTACAATAGTTTTGTCTGCTTTTACAGCTGCTGTGGCGTCTGATACTACCAGGCTCTCCCGATCAGGATTACAAGCTAGTGCTGACAATTTTTCTTTGAAGCTGCAACCAGGGTTCTCAGCCTTAACGGTAGTTGATTCGCTCGGAAGAAACCGTCACCTCCTGGTGAATACGAACGGTGATATTTATGTGAAGCTTGCCAGGCTTTATGAGGGAAAAGGCATTGTGGTGTTGCGCGAGAAAGCAGGCGGAGGCGCGCGCGTTATCAAGAGTTTCGCAAACTATACCGGCACCGGTATCGCTTTTAAGAATGGATATTTATATTCTTCATCCGATTCCATTGTCTACCGCTATAAGCTCGATGAAAGCGGAGAAGTAATTGCTCCTGATGCTCCTGAAATTATAGTTAAAGGTCTTGTTGCAAGAAGATCTCACAACACAAAGTCAATCGCGCTGGATAACGCCGGCAATATCTATGTAAATATTGGTGCCCCATCCAATGCCTGCCAGGTTGAAGACAGGGCCAAAGGTTCAAATGGAAAAGACCCATGTCCGCTTCTTGACTCAGCTGGAGGTATCTGGCAGTTCAAGGCCGATAAACTGAATCAAACTTATTCTGACGGCGTTCGTTACGCTACAGGCACAAGAAATATTGTTGGATTGAATTGGAATAACACAACGAATGCATTGTATGCCATGCAGCATGGACGCGACAACTTTTATCAAAACTGGCCTGAGTTATACGATAGTGTTGAAAGTGCCGAGCTTCCTGCAGAAGAATTTTTGCTGGTAAAGAAAGGTTCAAACTTTGGATGGCCTTATTGCTATTATGACCAGTTCCAGAAAAAGAAAATTCTGGCACCGGAGTATGGCGGAAATAAAACCACACAGGGGCGATGCGAAGGAATGGATAAACCTATTCTGGGATTTCCTGGTCACTGGGCGCCAAATGCCCTATTGTTTTATACTGGAAATATGTTTCCGGAGAAATACCGGAATGGCGCGTTCATTGCATTCCATGGTTCATGGAATCGAGCGCCCTTGAAACAAAAAGGCTACCAGGTAATATTCGTTCCGATGAAAAATGGCCAACCGAGTGGCGATTGGGAAGTGTTCGCAGATGGATTTATTGGAGCGCCGGAAATTGCAGTTCCGAGAGATGCGCAATACCGTCCGTGTGGACTGGCTCAGGGAAAGGACGGATCATTGTACATTTCAGATTCAGTAAAAGGAAGGATCTGGAAAATTGTTTATAACGGAAAATAATACTCGATGAAAAAAGGAATGATTTTTTGTTCGTTGTTATTGGCGGCACTGTACCTTCTGGCTCAAACGAAACCAAAATCAGTAAGTCAGGGCGGAGTTGATAAGGCCTCAATTGAACGAGGTAAAACAATTTATACGACTTATTGCCTGGCCTGCCACCAGGCCGACGGTTCTGGAGTTCCGGGATTGAATCCTCCGTTGATAAAAACGAAATGGGTACTTGGTGACAAGAAGCAACTGATCACCATTCTTCTTAAAGGAATGGATGAACCGATTGAGGTAGATGGTGAGGAATATAGTAATGTAATGGCATCTCATGCCTTTCTCAAGGATCAGGAGGTTGCAGACGTTTTGAACTACGTAAGAAATAGCTTTGGAAATAAGGCGACAGGTTTAACAGCTGTCGAAGTGAAAGCCGTTCGTGGGGCGCTGAAGTAGAATTGTAATTCAGAATTCTGAATTCAAAATGAAAAAACATCAAAGAGCGCTAAAAATCGTGCTTCTCAGTTCTAACTTTCAAACATGAAAAGAGTACTGTTCATTGATCGTGATGGCACCATCATCAAAGAAGCACCACCTACCTATCAAATAGATTCGTTTGATAAACTGGAGTTTTATCCCCATGTTTTCAAGTATCTCGGTCGAATCGCTTCGGAACTCGACTATGAACTAGTGATGATCACTAACCAGGATGGAATGGGAACAGAAACGTTTCCTGAACGTACGTTCTTGCCCGTGCACAAGCATGTGATGACTAGTTTTGAAAATGAAGGGGTCCATTTCGCCGCTGTATACATTGATAAAACATTTGCAAAAGACAATGCTTCTACTCGTAAGCCACAGACTGGTCTATTGAAAAGTTATATTGATAATCCACAATATGATCTTAGAAATTCCTTCGTTATCGGCGACCGGATCACGGATGTGCAATTAGCAAAGAATCTTCATTGCAAAGCTATCTGGCTAAATCTTGATTCATCATTGGGAGTAGCGGAGATTAAGGATGAGGTTACTTCTCTGCAGGAAGTTGTAGCACTTGAAACAACAGAGTGGAGTAAAGTTTACGAGTTCTTAAAGCTTGGCTTGCGCCAGGTCGTTCATGACCGCAATACCAATGAAACAAAAATTCATATTGATTTAAATATCGACGGTAGTGGGATAACTAATATCTACACGGGTCTTGGATTTTTTGATCATATGCTCGAACAAATTGCGCGGCATGGAAAAATGGACCTCACCATCAAGACCAAAGGTGATCTGCATATCGATGAGCACCATACGATTGAAGATACAGGAATTGCTTTGGGAGAAGCATTTGCCAAAGCGCTCGCAGACAAGCGTGGTATGGAACGATACGGTTTTGCTTTGCCGATGGATGAAGCAGACGCCAAAGTATTAATTGATTTTGGTGGAAGGAATTGGCTTGTTTGGAATGCATTATTTCAGCGCGAAAAAATAGGGGAGATGCCAACGGAGATGTTCTTTCATTTCTTCAAATCATTTTCCGATTCCGCCAGGTGCAACCTGAACATCGAATGCCATGGAGAAAACGAACATCATAAGATCGAAGCGATTTTCAAAGCGTTCGCCAAAGCCATCCGCATGGCCGTAAAAAGAGACCCGCTAAGCAATTACCTTCCTAGTACGAAAGGGGTGTTGTAAGTACCAGGCACGAAGTTAGAAGTACGAAGTCAATGTAAGATGCCTGAGATGCGATATAGGACGTCGGTAAACGTTATGGACAAGTCAGCAAAGAACTTCTACAGT
>DAINQQ010000008.1:7767-12632 GCA_036742645.1 Flavitalea sp. | reverse complement strand
CAAGTTTGCAACGCGTTAATTCGTATTTACTTCGTACTTCGCATTTCGTTTTATAGTTTGAAAAATATCTTTTTCCTGTATAAGAAGTAACACAATAGCCACTCAAGAGTAAAAATGCACAGCGATGTAATGATCAATTTCGGCATTTCAGGCATGGCTATGAAATCCATCAATCCATTCGTAATTCTTCCGATATACCCATTGAACCATCTACTCCCTACAATCTCAAAAAAGAGGTATATAAAAATTGCGTTCATCCCAACAATGGTAAAAAATGTAAGATAGCGCCGGTGATTTTTGATGTCGATCCACCAGTAACAGGCGGCCAGTCCCAATAAGCACCAGCCCAGCGAGGCAATTGTAAATGAGGAAGTAGCTATCCGTTTGATAATCGGTGTTATGCCTGCAATATCCAGCGCATATCCCACGATCAGACAGAGAACGCCCCATAAGACCAGCGGTTTTAATTTTTCCGACTGGTACAACAGCACTTTTCCAGCAAGAGCACCAGCAATCGTATGAACGGCAGTCGGCAGACAGTTGATCGCAACCCACCCGCCTTTATTGATTTTGCTCATCAAAACAAGATCCATGTAATTGCCAAAATTGTGCTGATCCGTAAAGGGTTGGTCGAAACCTGGAATATTTGTATAGCGGTATAAACATTCAGTGAGTAAGAGTAAGCCAATACAAAATAATATCTGAAGTGTATTTTTCCACCTGAAAATCAAAAATGCAACAAGCGTCGTGAATGAAAGCTGCGTTAGTACATCCCATAATTCGAATGACAAACCTTTTGGTCTTACAGCATAGTCTAGTACGCCCCAGAAAAATAACAAGAAACAACGCTTAAGAATTTTCCGGAAAGATTGTTGCCAGGTAAATCCCTGCTGTTGTTGCTTGTGTAAAGAAAACGCCATTGCTGTTCCCGCAATAAACATGAATGCCGGTTGAATAAGATCCCAGAACCTTAATCCGTTCCAGGGATGATGAAAGAATTGTTGAATAAAATTATTTACAAAGCTGCCGTCTGTTGCATCTGACAAATGCTCATACAGTGCAGTGCTTTCTAATGCTAGTAACACCATGATAAAGCCTCTCAGAAAATCCAGAGATAATAAACGTTGACTGCTTGAAGGAGTGGAAGTTGTGACGATGGTCGGGCAATTTGATGAAAAAAATAAACAGAAAATCGGTAATAATCAAATAATCGCCATTCAATGCTTGGGATTTAATCGCCCTTTTTGTCCGTTTTCTGAAAGCAAAATGACAGTGGCACATTCTTGGATCTTTGAGTGGTCCTGTTAAAAATATTTGCTCGTTTAAATTGTAGTGCGCATATTTGCAGTGAAATGAATAAACAAATCAATAATCAACAGTGGTGGTGGCATACAAACTCTTTAAGGGGCTTGTAACTGCTATTTGTTGTTAATTGAACATCATATTCAGGCCCCGATATAAATCGGGGCTTTTTTGTTTACGGGGGTATGGGAACTGTTTCTTTTCAGATGTGTTTTTTGAAATTTATACACATGTTCGCATAATCCGGATTAATCATAGCATCGTGGTCAAAATAAAAATAGATACGACTTGTAAAAAACTGCTGGCTGACGTATTTACGCCGGTAGGAATTTATCTGCGATTAAGGGACCGTTTCAGGGATACGATACTTCTTGAAAGTACGGACCACCATGTGGCTGAAAACAGTTATTCCTTTATTTGTGTTAATGCGATCGCGGGAATTGAGATCAGCTCCACAGACAGCCTCGAACGCAAGTGGCCAAATGAAAATCCTGAAAAGCTTGCTATCAAAAACCGGAAAGATGTGCCAGGCATGATATGGGATTTCATTCAAAAGTTCGAGATAACAGGCAAAGGTAACAAGGACAACTTATTTGCTCAGGGACTTTATGGATATACCAGTTTTGATGCAGTCCAGTTTTTTGAATCGATTGATCTGCCGAG
Organism: Flavitalea sp.; assembly: GCA_036742645.1. GTDB lineage: Bacteria > Bacteroidota > Bacteroidia > Chitinophagales > Chitinophagaceae > Flavitalea. The sequence continues at coordinate 10,667 of DAINQQ010000008.1, read as the reverse complement.
TAATCAGTCGACGGTCGGCGATCCACCGTCGACCGCAATACCGTTGATGAGGTACCGGTTGTACCAGTACGTTATTGTTCTGAATCATTTCAAAGACGAATTGCTTATCTGCGAGAATAAAATTGCGAAACTTGAATCTGAACTGCCTGTTGTTGAATCCCTCATTCGTAGTAGGGATGTACCGGCGTACCCTTTCAAAGCACGGGGTAATGAAACATCTAATATGACGGATGAAGAATACCGTCAAATGGTGAAGAAGGGTATCCAGAGTTGTCACCGGGGAGACGTTTTCCAGATTGTTTTAAGCAGGCGGTTTCAACAGGGTTTTACGGGAGACGAATTCAATGTTTATAGAGCGTTGAGGAATATCAATCCGTCACCGTATTTGTTCTTTTTTGATTATGGAGATTATAAGTTGATGGGATCTTCACCCGAGTCCCAACTGATCATTCAAAATGGGAAGGCGGTTGTGCATCCCATAGCGGGTACCTTTAAACGCAGTGGTGACGATGCTACCGATCAGATGATGGCCGACAAGTTGTTAATGGATTCCAAAGAGAATGCGGAGCACGTGATGTTGGTGGACCTTGCCAGGAATGATCTGAGCAGGGTGTGTGAAGATGTTACTGTAGCACATTATCGGCAGGTCCAATATTATTCCCACGTCATTCATTTGGTGAGTGAGGTAACTGGCAAGGTAAAGCGCGATGCAAATCCGTTTGAGCTGATGGCCAAAACATTTCCCGCAGGAACGCTGAGTGGTGCGCCCAAGTTTAAGGCCATGGAACTGATCAATGGATATGAGTCCACCGCCAGATCCTATTATGGCGGAGCGATCGGCTTTATGGGTTTCAATGGCGATTGTAATCATGCCATTATGATCCGGACTTTTTTGAGCAGAAGTAATACGCTTACATACCAGGCCGGAGCAGGGATAGTCGCCGCTTCGGATCCCGAAACTGAATTACAGGAAGTAAACAACAAGCTGGGAGCATTAAAGAAAGCGATTGAGTTTGCGGAAGCATTGAATTAGTTTTTAAGTATTAGAATTTGCGGTTTAAGGTTCAAAGTTTAAGGTTGATACCTGATAGTTAATGCTGAAGTCCATTTTAGACGTTTTTATGTAGAGTTCTTTTAATGTAGATTTTAATCACAGGAAATAAATCAATCTTAAACTCTAAACCTTAAACTTTAAACTTTAGTTATAAGAGTTCGTCATGAAAATACTAGTGTTTGATAATTACGATTCTTTTACCTACAACCTGGTGCACCTGGTTGAAAAGATTCTGCATCAGAAAGTGGATGTTTATCGTAATGATCAGATTCCGTTGGAAAAAGTGAATGAGTACGATAAGATTATTTTATCTCCAGGGCCGGGAATACCCGAAGAGGCGGGCATGTTATTACCATTGATTAAAGAATACGCCCCAAGCAAATCGATACTGGGCGTATGCCTTGGGCACCAGGCCATTGGCGAGGCATTCGGTGGCAGGCTCGTAAATCTAAGTACGGTTTTTCATGGCGTAGCAACACCGATACGCCTTGTAAGTTGTGAGTTGTCAGTTGCGAACGATCAACTTGCTGATGATAACAGAACGGCATCACTCACAACTGACTACTCACCACTCACTGGTCATCACTCGCCAAACGACTTATTTAAAGGCCTTCCTGAAGAGCTGGAAGTCGGCCGATATCATTCATGGATCGTGTCTGACGAAAATTTTCCGGAGGATCTGCAGGTTACTGCAAGGGATTCGAATAATTATATTATGGGTTTAAGACATAGAGAGTATGATGTTCAAGGCGTGCAGTTTCATCCTGAAAGCGTACTAACGCCGATGGGAGAACAAATTATGCGAAACTGGTTGAAGGACTGAACGCAGAAAAATATCAAGCAACGCAATGAAGAAAATCCTGCAATATTTGTTTGAGCATAAAACTTTAGACCGGCAAACCGCTAAGGAAGTGCTGCTTAACATTTCAAAGAGCGCCTATAATGAATCAGAGGTCGCTTCATTTATCACGGTGTATTTAATGCGCAGCATTACAATCGAAGAATTGCAGGGATTCCAGGATGCACTGCTCGAATTATGTGTGAGAATTGACTTAAACGGCTATCCGTTGATAGATATCGTTGGTACCGGAGGTGATGGCAAGAATACGTTTAATATTTCAACACTGGCCTGCTTTATTGTAGCCGGTACCGGCCAAAAAGTTGCTAAGCACGGGAACTATGGGGCTACATCTATCAGTGGCGCCTCCAATGTAATGGAACAATTGGGATATAAGTTCAAAACTGATAAGGATCGTTTAAAGAAAGAAGTCGACGGCGCCAATATCTGTTTTTTGCATGCACCGATGTTTCATCCGGCATTAAAAGCAGTCGGCCCGATCAGGAAAAATCTCGGGGTGCGTACCTTCTTCAACATGCTCGGTCCGATGGTAAATCCTGCATTCCCGCAGTTTCAATTAGTAGGCGTTTATAACCTGGAGATGGCACGTATATACAATTACCTTTTGCAGCAGTCCGATAAATCGTTCACTATAATTCATGGTCTGGACGGGTATGATGAGATATCGCTAACAAATGATACGAAAGTTATCACCAATGATGGTGAAAAACTGATGACCCCCGAACAGTTGGGAAAGCGCATGGTGTCTCATGAGGACATACGCGGTGGTGACACTGTTGAAGCGTCGGCTCAAATATTCTTGAAAATACTTCAGCGCGAAGGGAGCTGGGCGCAAAACGCCGTCGTTCTTGCAAACGCTGCAATGGCGCTGCATTGCACCGGAACATACAAGGGTTATGATGAGGCCTACAGCGCTGCCGTCGAAAGTCTTGAAAGTGGAAGAGCATATGGAGCATTGGAAAAATTAATTGCATTGCAGTAGTGAGT
>DAINQQ010000008.1:0-7667 GCA_036742645.1 Flavitalea sp. | reverse complement strand
CACAGGCACGCAAATTACTATTAAGACAACAAAGTTATTGACCATTGACCATTCACAACTGACCACTCACCCTGAACATTGACCAGGTAATAATCGAACGGATGAATATTTTAGAAGAGATAATCGAATACAAAATAAGGGAAGTAGCTCGTCATAAGAGCTGCGTGAGCATTCAGACGCTTGAAAAAGCGGATTTATTTTCCCGCAAGACCTTATCACTAAAGAGTTTTTTACTAGATAAAAATCGCACCGGCATAATAGCAGAATTCAAACGCAGGTCGCCATCGAAGGGAATAATCAATGAAAGTTCAAATGTTGTCGAAGTTACTAAAGGCTATGCTGGTTATGGGGCGTCCGGGCTGTCTGTACTAACAGACAGTAATTTCTTTGGGGGATCAAATGATGATCTCATAGCAGCCCGAGTGAATGAGATTCCGATTCTTCGCAAGGACTTTATGGTGGATGAATACCAGATTGTCGAAGCGAAATCTATAGGTGCTGATGTGGTTTTATTAATCGCTGCTTACCTGACTCCTTCTGCGGTGAAGAAGTTGGCAAAGGAAGCAAAGAAATTACAGATGGAAGTTTTGTTAGAGATCCATGACGAAAAAGAAATTGCTCATATATGCGATGAAATTGATCTCGTGGGAGTAAATAACCGAAATCTCAAAACATTTACCGTCGACCTTGAACAATCGGTAAAGTTAGCGGAGCAAATAGGGAGCAGTAAAATAAAAATTGCGGAGAGTGGGATTAGTGACATTGAGAATATCGGTTATTTAAAAAATTACGGTTTTGATGGATTTCTGATCGGTGAACATTTCATGAAGCAAGATGATCCTGCAGCTTCTTTTGAAAAGTTTGTCAAAGAATTAAAAAACAATTGAAACGATTGCTATTGCCGCATAAGTTTTTCTATACTTAAATCTGAATTATGAGAATAAAAGTCTGCGGCATGACACAACCTGAGCAAGCAGAGCATCTTGCAGACATCGGGGTAACCTTTGGCGGATTTATTTTTTATCCCAAAAGTCCCAGGTATGTTTTTAAGAATATTACGACGAGCCAGATCAGGAAACTGAACAATATTAACAAAGTGGGAGTCTTTGTAAATGCACAAATCGAGGAGGTATTACACATGGTCGACGAATGCAGGCTTCACATGGTACAATTGCATGGAGACGAAACGCCGAAGTATTGCGAAAAAATTGCCGACTATGTGTCTGTGGTGAAAGCGTTTCGACTAAGCGACAGCGATAACGTGGACTGGAGGATTCGGCCCTATATGGATATGTGCGATATGTTTATGTTTGACACGATGGGCGCAGGATATGGCGGCACTGGAAAAAAGTTCGATTGGACAGTACTTAAAAGCTCATCAATCGGAAAACCTTTCTTCCTCAGTGGAGGTATAGAGCCCGGTGATGAAGAAAAACTAAAACAATTCGCCGAAGAGCCGGTTGCAAAAGCGTTATTCGCCATTGATATCAATAGCAGGTTCGAAGTGAACCCCGGTGTGAAGGACATGGGAAAGATAAGTGCATTTGTGAATCGACTGAATGCTGATGAGCCTATTAGCCGACGTGATGATTAGCCGATATGGGGATGGGTTTTGAAATTGTAAGTTATTGAAAATGTCGATAAAGACGACCTTTTAAAAATAGGAAAGGCCTTCGGCGTAGGCATAACCGCTTTATAGCAAAGGTTAAAATTTTTAGGTATGCGCGCCGTAGCTACGCAACCAGCAACAAAGGTAAAATGATCACAATAAGACATGCAACGGAAAATGATCTGCCTGAAATCTTGGCGATATACAATGATGTGATCATAAACACTACGGCCGTGTACGACTATGACCCACATACATTGGAGATGCGGCAGCAATGGTTCAGGACAAAGCAGGAGCAAGGGTTGCCGATTTTCGTGGCAACAGAAAACGAAAAAATTGTCGGTCTGAGTTCTATAGGACCATTCCGGGCCTGGGCGGCATACAAGTTTTCGGTAGAGAATTCCGTATATGTTGCCAGTGATTCGCGTGGCAAAGGAATTGGAAAGTTATTGTTACCTCCTTTGATAGGGACAGCAAAAAGTTTGGGATTGCATACGATTATAGCCGGTATAGACGCCACGAATGAAGCAAGCATAAAATTGCATCGACATTTTGCTTTCGAAGAAGTGGCTCATTTCAAAGAGGTAGGATATAAATTTAATCGATGGCTGGATTTGAAGTTCTTGCAGTTAGTTATCTGAAGCATTATGCTCTTAACTGACTAAACGGGTAAATTCTTCGTGGCAGCCTGACGAGCAAATGTTAAAACGGGACATTTTTAATAAAGCAAACAGGATGACATCAACATATCAGCAACCAGATATACACGGATATTATGGAAAATTCGGCGGTGCCTATATTCCAGAAATGCTTCACCGCAATGTTGAGGAATTAAAATCAAAATATCTCAACATTATGTACGATGCTGACTTTCGAAAGGAATTCCAGGATTTGCTGCAGGACTATGTAGGTCGTCCTACTCCGCTATATTTTGCCAAACGGTTAAGTGAACAATACAATACAAGAGTCTTTCTAAAGCGCGAAGATCTTTGTCATACAGGTGCGCATAAAATAAATAACACCATTGGCCAGATATTATTAGCCCAACGATTAGGAAAGAAAAGAATCATTGCCGAGACAGGCGCCGGGCAGCATGGTGTGGCTACTGCAACCGTTTGTGCTTTAAAAGGAGTTGAGTGTATTGTGTATATGGGTGAGAAAGACATCGAACGGCAGGCGCCGAATGTAGCGAGAATGAAGATGCTCGGAGCAACAGTGATACCCGCGACGAGTGGAAGTAAAACGCTCAAGGATGCAACTAACGAAGCCATTCGCGACTGGATCAATAACCCCGTGGATACACACTATATCATCGGTAGCGTCGTGGGGCCGCATCCTTATCCGGATATGGTAGCAAGGTTCCAGAGCGTGATCAGTGAAGAGATCCGCCGGCAACTAAAGGATAAAACAGGAACCGAACTGCCGACGCGTGTACTGGCCTGTGTGGGTGGAGGAAGCAATGCCGCGGGCGCATTTTATCATTTTCTTGATGAGATAAGTGTTCAACTTGTGGCCGTTGAAGCTGCAGGACATGGGATTGCCAGCGGTTTCAGTGCCGCGACTACCCAACTGGGTAAGCCAGGTGTTTTGCATGGGAGCAAAAGCCTGGTGATGCAAACGGAAGATGGCCAGGTGGTGGAGCCGCATAGCATTTCTGCGGGATTGGATTATCCTGGCATTGGTCCCATGCATGCACATTTATTTGAGACTGGCAGAGGCATTTTTCTAAGTGCTACTGATAATGAGGCGTTAGAGGCTGCATTTGAACTCGCAAAGCTCGAGGGAATTATTCCTGCACTCGAAACAGGACATGCGTTGTTTGCACTAAGGCAGTTGAAATTAAAACCAGACGATGTAGTGGTGGTTTGTTTGAGTGGAAGAGGGGATAAGGACTTGGCGACGTATATGAGAAGTATGGAGTGAACTGTAGGAATTCTTATCAGTCACCGTGCGCCTGCCAATGCGGAGTCATACACTTATACTGGAGATTCTATATTCAAAAAAATATTCGCGCAAAGACGCAAAGAAGAAATGTTGTTTGCGCATCAACTTGGCATCTTGGCGTCTGTGCGCGAGAAATTCATATGAACAGGATTCAGCAATTATTTAAAAGAAAAAGCAGCAATGTTCTTAATGTCTATTGTACGGCCGGATATCCACGTCTTGATAGCACCCTGAAAGTGATAGCGGCCCTACATGAAAGTGGTGCTGACATGATTGAATTGGGGATGCCCTACAGCGACCCACTTGCCGATGGGCCGGTTATACAGGCAAGTGGAGGCAGAGCTATTGCGAATGGCATGACGACGAAAATGCTTTTTTCACAGTTGAAGGGTATGAGAGCTTCGGAAATTGGAAACATACCCATCATCCTTATGGGATATATGAATCCAGTGTTACAATATGGTTTTGAAAAATTTTGCGCTGCTGCTGCTGCCTGTGGCGTAGATGGATTGATACTGCCGGATTTGCCGGAATATGAATACGAGACGCAGTATAGTGACGTCATCAAAAAATACGGCCTGGATTTTATTTTCCTGGTCACGCCTGAAACTTCAGAACAGCGAATAAAAAAATTAGACCAGTTAAGTACAGGCTTCTTATATGCTGTGTCTTCATCATCCACAACAGGAAAGGATAAAAACATGAATGACGTAGTTACTTACCTGGAAAGACTCAAATCAATGCAATTGAAAAACCCGGTACTAGTTGGTTTCGGGATCAAAGACAAACAAACGTTTCAACTAGCCTGTGCTCATGCAAATGGTGCGATTATTGGCACTGCATTTATCAAGGCCCTGGATGGCGCAGATGATATAAAAAAGGAGACAAAGGCTTTTTTGAAAAGTATTTTATGAAGAGCGGAAAACGGGATTCGAACCCGCGGCCTTCAGTTTGGGAAACTGATGCTCTGCCAACTGAGCTATTTCCGCTTATTATTGAAAGTTACAAATGAATTTGAAAATTATAAAATACAACGCAGGCAATATTCAATCCGTGCTTTATGCATTGGAAAGGATTGGCGCTTCAGCCGAGGTGACAGATGATATTGAAAAGATCCGGGGTGCGGACAAAGTGATTTTTCCCGGGGTAGGCGAAGCAAGCAGTGCGATGAACAGCCTGCGGGAGAACCGGTTAGAGGAGTTAATAAAAGACTTAAAACAACCAGTGCTGGGAATTTGTGTAGGGATGCAATTGCTATGCAACCATTCAGAAGAAAATGATACAGATTGCCTGGGAGTGATTCCGCTTCAGGTAAAAAGATTTCCCGCCAATCCTGAAATCAAAGTCCCGCAGATCGGTTGGAACAATATCTATCAGCTAAAAACACTACTGTTTAAGGATATAGATGAGAATAGCTTTATTTATAATGTTCATAGTTATTATGCTGAAGACAGTGAGTATACGATAGCAAGCTGTCACTACGGAGTTGAGTACGCGGCTGCGGTGCAGAAAAATAATTTTTATGGTCTTCAGTTTCATACTGAAAAAAGTGCTGATATCGGTGAAAGGATTCTCAGAAATTTCTTGACTCTTTAAAAAATGAATACATGAATTCGTTGTGTCCTTTCTGCCGTGCCTTTGTGTTCTTGGTAATTCCTTGATTGTATAGTTACGGGTTCACAAAGAACACGAAGGCATGGCACAAAGAATACAACGGACGGCTTTGCTTAAAATAAAACATCCCTTCAAATTCGACTGAGTATGCAACAAACGCCTGTGAATATGTCATCAGAAAAACCTGTCATCAAAGATTGGGGTTTTATCATTCCCGCCATTGACGTCATTGATGGCAAAGCTGTCAGACTTACTCAAGGTGATTACTCACAAAAAAAAGTCTATAACCAGCATCCGTTAGAAGTCGCAAAGCAATTTGAAGATGCGGGATTAAGACGACTTCATTTGGTAGACCTGGATGGTGCAAAAGATGGAAGAGTAAAAAACTGGAAGGTACTAGAGACTCTCGCGGCTAAAACATCTTTGGTTATTGATTTTGGCGGCGGTTTAAAAACAGAGAAAGACCTGCAAATCGTTTTTGATTCTGGCGCTGCCTTGGCTACAGTTGGAAGTATTGCTGTGAAGAATGAAGAAGAGTTTGTGAAATGGTTGTCGCTGTTTGGCGCTGAGAAATTTCTCCTCGGTGCCGATGTAAAGGACGAAAAAATTGCCGTCGCAGGCTGGCTCGAAACAACCAATATCTGGATATACGATTTCATAGAGAGATATCTGCAGCATGGCGTACAACAAATCTTTTGTACAGATGTAAGTAAAGATGGAAAATTGGAAGGGCCTTCGGTGGATTTGTACAAAAACATCGTGGTAAAATTTCCGGAACTGCATTTTATTGCGAGCGGTGGTGTGAGTTCGATAAAGGATCTTGATGATTTGCGAAACATCGGTTGTAAAGCGGCAATCGTGGGTAAGGCCCTCTATGAGGGTCGGATTAGTATTAGCGAATTAAAGAACTTTTGATATGGACGTGCAAAATTTCTGGGTCTTTGCTTTAACTGCCCTACTGCTAAATCTGACTCCTGGCAATGACATGATTTATGTCGCGAGCCGTACCGCAGGGCAGGGAGTCAGGGCCGGAATTGTTTCCGCCCTTGGTATAATGGGAGGATGTTTTGTGCATATGCTGGCGGCAGTGGCCGGACTTTCTGCGATAATCGCACAGTCGGCACTTGCCTTCGATATCATCAAATATACCGGCGCTGTATACCTGATCTATCTTGGTATACGCACGTTGACTGGTAAAAAGAAAAAATTTACAATCTCCGGGATTTCTGAAATTTCATCTTACAAAAAGATTTTCTGGCAGGGAGTTGTTACAAATGTGCTGAATCCCAAGGTTGCACTTTTCTTTCTTGCCTTTCTTCCACAGTTCATCGACCTCGATAGCGCACGAACATCCCTGCAGATTCTTTTTCTTGGTATTTGGTTCAATATGTCGGGAACGATTGTGAATATCATTGCGGCTATTTTACTTGGTAAAATTAGTAGCTGGCTAAGTAATTCGCCTGGTTTCATTCAATGGCAGGAGAGGGTCTCTGGTATGTTGTTGATTGGGCTGGGAATTAAAGTCGCCCTGACAAAACCCTCGTAGATGTGATTGCATAGGACTTCGAACGAAGAAATAAACAATTATGGAAAGAGTAGATAACAATGTATCCTTCAAGACACCGGGCGGATTGACGAAACGAATTATTCCTTGTCTCGACATAAAAGACGGTCGTACGGTGAAGGGTACAAACTTTGTAGACCTGCGGGATGCAGGTGATCCTGTGGAGCTGGGTAAATTGTATGCAAAAGAAGGGGCGGACGAGCTTGTGTTTCTTGATATTACTGCTACCCACGAAAAGAGAAAGACATTAAGCGAACTAGTGAATAGAATCGCTCATCATATCAATATTCCTTTCACTGTCGGAGGCGGAATCTCATCTGTGGACGATGTTAGTTTATTGTTACGAAATGGCGCTGATAAAATATCTGTAAATACCGCGGCCTTCAGGAGGCCTCAATTAATCAATGAACTGGCGCAGGAATTTGGAAGCCAGTGTGTCGTTCTCGCAATTGATACAAAGAAAGAGGAAAATGGTGAATGGTACGTGTACCTGAATGGAGGCAGGCTCAAAACCGATACCCACTGCTTTGATTGGGCGAAACGAGGTGTTGAATTAGGTGCCGGAGAAATTCTGCTTACGTCTATGAATCATGATGGAACGAAGCAGGGCTTTGCACTTGATATTACATATAAGCTTTCAACTGGTTTACAAGTGCCAGTTATAGCATCAGGTGGCGGAGGTAATCTTCAGCATTTCGTTGACGTGTTTTCCGAAGGGAAAGCAGATGCTGCCCTCGCAGCCAGTATATTTCATTTTAAAGAGATCGCTATTCCGGATCTCAAACGATATCTTCTGGATCATTCTATCCCCATTCGGTTATAATAGCTCTTAATGCTTGCTCATACAATCAAAGGGTTCATAAAGAAGACACAAAGGACAAAACGGCAATCAAGTATTATTTAAATTTCAAGTGCATTGAAAAAATAACTGCATGA
>DAINQQ010000007.1:0-55779 GCA_036742645.1 Flavitalea sp. | reverse complement strand
GCTCAGAAATGCGTGAACTGCCAGAAAAACTGTATCGGAAACAAAACCCATCCTCCATGCGTAAGCTCGTCTTGTCCCGCCGCCCAACCGATCAGGCAGGGCAATGCTCCGGGAACAGCCCCGACTAACACAGACACAGCGCTCACTTTTTTCAATGGCGTGTACATGAATGCATATACAAACCAACTGAATGCTGCAATGACGGCAGACAACCCGTTGAAAAAATACCAAAGAATAAACACTCCCGCAAGGCCTGCAATGATTGCGAATGCCCAGCCTTCTGCGGGTGTCATCCGACCTGAAGCAACAGGCCGTTTTGCGGTTCGGTTCATCATGGCATCTGTGTCTTTTTCCACCACCTGGTTTACCGCATTCGCACTACCAGTGATCATTAGACCTCCCACGAATAACAGTATGATCATTCCCCAATCATAAGCCACGATCTTCGGTGCAAGCAGGTAACTAATAACAGCAGAGAAAACCACCATGAAGCTCAGGCTGAATTTAATCAACAACATGTAATCCCGTACCTTGCTCGCGATTGTAAAAGAACTTGATTGCTTCACAGTTTCCTGCATCATCTATATAAAATTGTATTCTTTTTCCGCCTCCCCTTCGCCACCATCCTATCCTCATGTTCCATCCCTAGGGGATGCATTTTTATCCCCTAGAGATAAAATAATTACATCATCACATCAGTGTTTACTTTCCTCTGGCTTCACTGGCTCAGTCTGAGGAATAAATTCTCTTCCGTCTTTTCCATAATCATATGGCCAGCGGTGTACTTCCGGAATCTCACCAACCCAGTTGCCGTGTCCCGGATGAATCGGTGTTGTCCATTCCAACGTATTTGAACCCCATGGATTTTGAGTTGTTACTCTTCTTCCTTTGAAGATGGAATAGAAGAAATTAAAAATAAACATTAACTGCACAGCAAACACAATCATTGCCACGGTGGAAATGAATTTGTTCAGATCGCTAAACTGGTTGAATGATTCCCAGTTCGAGTAATCAAGATAACGACGGGGCATACCTGCGAATCCGGCATAATGCATCGGCCAGAAAATCAGGTATGCCCCAATCATGGTTACCCAAAAATGTATATAGGACATTGTATTGTTCAAATACCGGCCAAACATTTTCGGATACCAGTGATAAATGCCGGCAAACATTCCAAAAAATCCCGCTACCCCCATCACAATATGGAAGTGGGCGATTACAAACAAAGTATCATGCAAATGGATATCAAGAGTTGAATTACCAAGAAATATTCCTGTAAGTCCACCTGAAATGAACAAGCTTACAAATCCTATCGAGAATAACATTCCGGGTGTAAACCTGATATTACCTCTCCAGAGGGTCGTTAACCAGTTGAAAACTTTGATTGCGGATGGAATCGCAATTAAGAGTGTCAGTAATACGAAAACAGACCCCAGGAATGGATTAAGTCCGCTCACGAACATGTGATGCGCCCACACGAGGAAAGACAGGATAGCAATTGCAAACAGCGATCCCACCATCGCCATATAACCGAATATCGGTTTCCGTGAATTCACGCTCAACACTTCTGACACCATTCCCATCGCGGGCAAAATGATAATATATACCTCAGGATGTCCTAAAAACCAGAATAAGTGTTGAAATAGAATAGCGCTTCCTCCTTCATTAGGAAGTGCTTGCTGGGTTGCTCCGATATAGATATCCGAGAGATAGAAGCTGGTTCCTGCATGGCGGTCAAACAATAACAAGATTAAACCAGACAATAAAACAGGGAATGACAATACACCCAGAACAGCTGTAAAGAACAGAGCCCATATTGTTAACGGGAGTCTTGTCATGCTCATGCCCTTGGTGCGCATATTCAGGATCGTCGATATATAGTTCAGGCCACCAAGCAGGGATGATACAACGAACAATGCCATTGCAGTAATCCACAGATCCATACCAGCCTTCGATCCAGGCGACGCATCCCCCAAAGCGCTCAATGGAGGATATGCGGTCCATCCACCACTAAAAGGTCCTGTTTGAACAAACAATGATGACAACATCACAACGCTGGCCGAAAAGAAAAACCAATAAGACAGCATATTTAGAAATGGCGAAGCCATATCCCTCGCACCGATCTGCAGTGGAATCAAAAAGTTTGCGAAAGTTCCGCTAAGGCCGCCCGTCAATACAAAAAACACGAGCACGGTACCGTGCATCGTTACCAAAGCATAATATGATTCGGCAGTGATTTTTCCCCCTTTTGCCCATCTTCCCAAAACATCTTCCAGCCAGGGAAACGTTTCATCAGGATAACCAATCTGCAGGCGAAACAACACCGACATCAAACCACCAATAATAGCCCAGACCATCCCGGTCATCAGGAATTGCCTCGCGATCATTTTGTGATCCTGGCTAAAAACATACTTCGTAATAAACGTCTCCTTATGATGATGAACTCCATGTTCATCATGATGCACTTCATGACTAGTTCCTACTTCGGGGTGACCGTGCAATACTGCATCATTGCTCATGAGAAAATTTTTAGATAAAAAATATTTATGTTTAAACGGTACAAGATCATTGTTTAGCTACAGCTGGCTGGACACCATTGGTTGATGCGGTTTTCTTTGCCGTGTCTGTTGTAGCGGGTATTGGCTGAGTCGGACTTTCCACTTTCACTGCCTCTGTATACTTTGGTTTTTGTTTTGCCCTCCACAATATGAATTCTGATGAAGTTACAACCTTGACGATGCCCTTCATAGAATAATGCCCGTTTCCGCACATCTGGTCGCATGCGAGTTCATATTCAAAAGCATTATTGCCGGTTATTTTTTTCATTTCATCGGTCGTGTACTTTGGCGTGAAGTACATGGTTGTCGGCGTTCCCGGCACAGCATCCATTTTCATCCTGAAATGAGGAAGGCCTACGTCGTGGATAACATCTCTTGAAGAAATGTTTATCCTGACCGGTTGATTTTTGACTAAATACAAAGCCTCCGTAGTAACGATATCATCCTGCGCAGCTTTATCATCCCAAATCAATCCAAGGTCATTGCTGTTCGTTTCGTCAATATTCCTGAAATATTTTTTGCCAAAAGTATTGTCTTTGCCCGGGTACCTGTAGATCCATCCAAATTGCTTTCCGGTGACCTCTACCAGCAATGCGTTCTTCGGAGCGTCGCCGGTTATCTGGTACCAATAATACAAACCAAAACCTACAAGCACACACAAGGCAATTGCCGGAACAGTGGTCCACAGTATTTCCCAATTCGTATTGTGAGGATAGTAATACGCCTTTCGCTTTTCGGAATGCTGATACCTATATGAAAACCAAAACAACAATACTTGCGTGAGTACAAATACGAAACCGGTAATCCCAATAGTGATATACATCATCGTATCGATCTTCTCGCCGTGGTCAGAAGCTGACGGGAATGCCATAAGTGTTCTGTGAAAAAACAGTTCGTTACACCAGTATACTCCGATAAGTCCCAAAACCAGGAAGACCACAAGCAAAAAGCCATTGATCTTATTACTTTGTGCGAAAGCTTTTTTCTCACCCTTTAATATCGATACATATTCACTGGCCTTTGCTATCTGGAACGTGATCAGAAATCCCAGTGCAAGTATGGCTAGCAGAAAAATGGCTGTTGTTGACATGGTTGTTCAATAATTTAAAACACACGATCAGTTTTCAATCTGTCAGTAGTGAGTTGTGAGCGGTGAGTTATTCACTCACAACTCACTATGTATGATGAATAATACTTTCTTTCATGAACGGATGATTCTGTGAAACGAGCGGATATTTGCTTAATACATTTCCTGTTACAAGCATGATGGTTCCTATAAATCCAAGCGCCACACCAAAATCAAATAAGTTCATTTCAACATGCCCTTTGGCTACACTGGCGAAGATCATCTGGTGAAAATCGAGCCAGTGACCAAATATAATAACGAGTGACATGATCGTTATTGTAGTGTAATTTCTTTTGGACCCTCTGCGCATAAATATTAATAATGGCGCCAGAAAGTTTATGATAAATCCAAACCAGAATACTCCGCTATATGCCCCCTGAGTTCTTTCTTTGAAATAGGTTGTTTCCTCGGGAATATTCGCATACCAGATCAACATGTACTGTGAGAACCACAAGTACGCCCAAAAGATAGAAAACGCAAACATGAATTTTCCCAGGTCATGTAAGTGCTCCTGGTTAGTATACTCCAGATAACCGTTATTTTTCAAATAGACTACAAAAACGGTTATAAGTGCGAGTCCGGAAACCCATGTACTCGCGAACGTATACCAGCTGTACATTGTAGAATACCAGTGTGCATCAATGCTCATAAGCCATAACCATGGTACAGTTGACATGACTGTCAAAGCAAACCATACCAGGAAGATCGCTGCCCAAACAGTATTTCTCCAGATGTATCGTTTCCTCTGTTCCAATGTATCCAATCCTCCGTTATCTATTTCCCTGGAGAGCTTTCTCGTTTTATATCCCAGCGCTATCCACAAACCGATCGCCAGTATTGTCCAAACAGTGAAAAATCCTTTATTCAAGAATCCGCTTTTACCTTTTAGTATGTTGTCATTCGCTACGGCTTCCGAATCTGTCCAGTGATATATATGAGTCATGTGATGTCCACCGAACACAATGGCGAGTAAAACGATGAACGCGATGATCCCGATCACCGGTACCGCGGCTGAGATAGCCTCAGGCACACGCCGAAATGCCATCTGCCATCCTCCAAACGCTAACGAGGTGACAGCAATGAAGAACATGCTTGCATTGGTGATTAATAAAAAGTACACACTGTTGTGAAGCAGGGTTGCCCAGAACCGGGTTTTATGATGCATGATCTCTTCCTCGGTTCCGTGTCCGCCAGCGCCATACATAATGAACCCGACGATTAACGATAAGACACCAATTCCTATCAAAGCAAGAGCCCATGTTCTGTATCGCTTAGGTATCCGGAAAGAATCTTTAATAGCCATTATCAACTTTTTATCTGGTTGTATCTATTTAGTGAACTGCCGTCGAATCCGCGGGTGCTTTTGCCGCCGCTGTAGAATCGGTACCTGTCTTCGTTGCTGTTCCGGAAGCACCGCCCTTACCCTGGCCCTGTATCGAGCGGATAAAATTCACGACCATCCATCGCTGCGTTGTACTTAGCTGGGGGCCATACGGTCCCATTTGACCTTTTCCGTAAGTGATGGAATAAAACATTTGGCCATCAGGCATGCCCGTTACAACCGCGTCAGAAGCCAGGTTGCGCGGAGCAGCAGCATACGGTCCGTTTCCGGAATTATACAATGGACCATTCCCATCAAGCTTTTGGCCGTGACAAATCCCACAGTTTACGAGGTATAACCTTTCGGCCTCTTTCATATGTGAAGCGTCCATTGAGTCCAATGGATTTTGAACCTGCTTAGATAAAATATAGTTTGTTGAATCACCCGCCTTATCCTGGCCATATGGGAAAGGAAAGAGCTCTCCGCGTTTGATGGTACCCGGTACGGGCAACCTGTCATAGTGTATCCCCAGCGAATCAAGATTAGCAGTTGATGCATATGTTTCATAAGCCCGGCTATACGCCATGTCGGGCATATATATCCTGCCTGGTTCTCTTTTTACTCCGCCGCAGCTCCAGATGAACGATGCCAACACTACGATAGTTATGATCGATACTTTTTTCATCTTAATTAATTCTAATGTACAGTAACGGCCTCAGTAGCTCTGGTGTCGAGTAACTTCTGCTCCCTGTCATATCGCCCCAGCCACCATCCGGTCTCAGCATTTTGTATGTTGATGTCTTTTGCGCCAAGAGTACCAAGAAATGATAATACTTCTGCTTCATTTGTTTTCGGCGTGCATTCGATCACAAGAACAAACAGATCATCGGTAGATCTCAGGTGAAAATGATGCTTTTTGACAAATGGGGCCAATTGGCAGAGGTAACAGAAAGTGAGAACCATTCCCACACAAGAACACAAAACCGTAAACTCGAAAATAATCGGGATCCAGGCAGGCAGAGCAAAAAGTGGTTTACCTCCAATATTCAAAGGCCAGTCGTTTGTAAACACCCATGTCATAAAGCTGAGCGCCGTAACCGTTCCAAAGAGGGCGTATAGAAATCCCGCCGTATGAATACTAGTATCGCGCAGGCCCATCACTTTGTCCAGTCCATGTATTGGAAATGGTGTATAAACATCATGGAGTTTATAACCTGATTTCCGGACCCGTTTTACAGCATCGAACAAGGCCCCTTCTTCTTCAAAACAACCGACAGCAAATTTTTTAATGCCCATACTATGTACGATTTTAGATGTACGACCTGCCTACCGGGCAGGCAGGGGTACGAATTAATTTATCCCTAGTGATGATTTGTTGCATGAACTTCCTCGAAAAACTCCCTGGTCGGCTTCTGATCCACACCAGTAGCATGCACCTTGTAACTTTCTCCTGACTTCTTCAAAATGTGCTTGATCTCGGCCACAGCAATCACCGGGAAGAACTTGGCAAACAGGAAATAACAGGTAAAAAATAATCCAAACGTACCCAGATAGAACCCGATCTCCCAGATTGTGGGCGTGTAATATGTGCTCCAGCTACTTGGAAGATAGTCTCGATACAACGAGGTAACGATGATCACGAAACGCTCGAACCACATACCAATATTCACAATGACCGACATAAAGAATGTGATCGTCAGATTCCGCCGTAGTTTTCGGAACCAGAAGATCTGTGGTGAGATTACGTTACAGCTCATCATTAACCAATAGGCCCATCCATACGGACTAAACAGGTTTGCCCTGTTTTCCATAAAAGCCCAACCTTCATATTTGTTCTGGCCATACCAGGCGACAAACAACTCGGTCAGGTATGCGATGCCCACAATGGAACCGGTTAGAACAATTACCTTGTTCATCACTTCGATGTGTTCAATCGTTATATATTCTTCGAGATGCAACACTTTTCGTGTCACTACCAGCAGTGTTTGTACCATCGCAAATCCCGAGAAGATCGCACCGGCAACGAAATAAGGTGGGAAGATTGTTGTATGCCATCCCGGAATTACTGAAGTGGCAAAGTCGAACGATACCACCGTGTGAACCGATAATACGAGCGGCGTACTTAAACCCGCCAACACGAGTGAAAGACTTTCGTGACGCTGCCAGTGTTTGGTTGAACCGATCCATCCGAACGACAATACACCATACATTGCTTTTCTCCATTTTAACCGCGCGCGATCGCGAACGGTAGCCAGGTCTGGAATTAAACCCGAATACCAAAACAAAAGAGAAACGGTGAAATATGTAGAGATCGCGAATACGTCCCATAACAGTGGCGAGTTAAAATTCACCCACAGAGGACCTCTTGTATTTGGATAAGGAAGTACGAAAAATGCCATCCACACACGACCCATATGCCAGATAGGAAACTGGCCTGCACACATTACCGCAAAGATCGTCATGGCTTCAGCCGCACGGTTCACCCCGGTTCTCCAACCCTGTCTGAATAATAATAAGATCGCAGAGATCAAAGTACCGGCGTGACCGATACCAACCCACCACACGAAGTTGGTGATATCCCAGCCCCAGCCAATGGTTTTGTTTAGATTCCATTGACCCACTCCGTAGGTAACTTCGCGATATACAGAATACACACCGAAGAGTAGCAACGCTACAGATACTAAAAAACCAATCCACCATAGGCGGCTTGGAGGAGCTTCTATCGGCCGTACAATATCCTCCGTAACCTGGTGATAATTCTTCTCACCTTGTACCAACGGAGCTCTTACCTGTGATTCGTACTTTAATAATGCCATATATTTCGCTTTGAGCCGGCCGTGGCGGTTAGCAGTGGCCTAAGCTATAAGTTTATTATGTACCGAACGTCTGATCTCTTTTCAACTTCGTTGCGTCGCACTCTTATGCGCCTGGAATTCTATTCAGCAATTCGCTTTTTTTCCTCTCGTCTTATCTTGCATCCTTACGGGATGCTTACATTTTTGGTGTTTTTCTACCAATATTTTATCTCTATGGGATAAATATTGTGCTGCTAATTGCTGTATCCCTAATCTTCTCCTCTACCTCCCAAAGTCATTTTCAAATTTTTCAGCTCTGCTTAATTTCACATCACACATCGCTCATCATCACATCATCCATGCGCTTCTGGCTTCTTCGCTTCCTCCTGGTCATTCAACAAATTGCCATGCGTTGCATGTGCACTGAGTACATCTGTATTTCTCACCTTGGTTAAATAACTCACGTTCGGCATAGTGTGAATTTGCTCCAGTGAATAGAATAGCCTCAGGGCATTGTCATGACGGTTTTTTATGACAGCACTTTTCTCATCGTTCTGATTACCGAACACGATGGCATCGGTAGGACAAGCCTGCTGGCAGGCTGTTTGAACGTCGTACTGAATCTCACCTTTTTCGTTTTCTGATCCGGTAAGCAGCGTGCGATTTTCTTTTTTTGCTTTCAGTTTCGCATCCTGCAAACGTTGTACACAGAAAGTGCACTTCTCCATTACACCACGGCTACGCACTGTGACGTCAGGGTTCAGGACCATACGGGTAAGATCATCATTCATCATCAGCACCGCGTCATCCAACATACCTTCAGCGTGCATTGTTGCCTGGTCATTTTTGAAACTATCCGAACCGGTATAGTCGAGCCAGTTGAAACGACGCACTTTATATGGACAGTTGTTTGCGCAATACCTTGTCCCTATACAACGGTTATAAGTCATCATGTTCAAGCCTTCGGTGCTATGCGGGGTGGCTGCAACAGGACATACGTTTTCGCAAGGAGCATTATCACAATGTTGGCAAAGCATGGGTTGAAAAACAGTCTGTATGCTCTCCGGATCATTGTAATTACCAGTGAAGTAGCGGTCGATGCGCAGCCAGTGCATATCATGAAATCGCAGCACTTCTTTTTTACCAACGACAGGCACATTATTCTCGATATGACATGCGGCTACACAAGCATGACAACCAATACAGGTGTTCAGGTCGATCGACATTCCCCATTTAATGCCTGGCTTTTCGTAATATGGATATAATGTTGCTGCCTTTTCAAATTTTTCCAATCCCCCATAGTTTTGAAGCTCTTCATTTCTTTCTTCACGTATCATTTGCGGATTCTTTACAAAGTCCACAACTGTAACTTCTTTCACTACTTCGTGACGGCCTTCATAAGAGCTATGCGTTTGAACTCGCGCGATCTTATAATCTCGTCCGGTTTTGCTGTACGATACATCACCCGCTGTCCATTCGATCGTACTTCCGTTATAACTTAGAAGAGGGTATGCATTCTTACCAACTCCTGCGATTGCACGTCCCAGGTAATCTTTTGATTTTTCTGCATTGCTGCTATTTCTTCCGTATCCCACTGCAATTGCTATCGTATTTGCGTTCATGCCTGGAACTACCAGCACCGGCAACTCAATTTTCTTATTACCGGCTTGAAAAGAAATAACCGGTTTTTCCGGGTGCACCTCATAATCGTCATCGAGTTCAATTCCCAATTCCCTGGCGATCGGAACAGAAATCATTGCGTAATTGTCCCATGTTGCCCGGGTGATCGGATCGGGCAATTCAAGCAACCATGGATTATTTCCCTGGCGGCCTGCACCCATAGATACTTTCTGATAGATCACCAGTTCTGCCTTGCCACTTTTCTTCATGCCATTCACGGCTGTGGTTGCTGCTGCAATACCTCCACTATTAAACACGCCACTGAAGGTAACTGCGCGGGTAACGGTATCGGTCACCCCACCAGTTTGGTTTTGATTCCCACCTGCTGCTATAGCAGTACGATTAGGAGGTTCAACAACCCCATCCTGTAAGGCTTTGTTATAGTTATCGATGCTTCCTAATCTCGTCATCCAGAAATTCTTAAAATAAGCATCGTATGTGCTGGGATTACCGGTCCATTTTAGCAATGAATCCTGGAACTGGCGGGTCTTAAACAGCGGTGCAATAGTAGGTTGCATCATGCTGATATATCCCGGCTTTGGTTCGGCATCACCCCAACTTTCGAGGAAATGGGCCGAAGGAACAACATATTTACAAAGCTCTGTAGTCTCATCCATTCTTCCATTAAATGAAACCGACAGTCTCATGGCTTTCAAAGCATTTTTGAAGCGTTCGCCATCGAAGTATTCATACACGGGATTGGCATCATAAACCAACAAGGCTCCGACCCGGCGTGCTTCCATATCCGATAACAAAGTCGCCATATCGGAATCAAGCCCCTGGTGTGTTTGCAACGGATTGCCCCAGTTTATGGTGTTCCCACTCGCACCGATCGCCTCGTTAATAGCGTTTACCAGAGTTTGTATCTGAACATTGTTGCTTCCGCAAACAACTAGTGCCTTTCCGCGGTTAGCTACAAGATCTTTTGCAGCTTTCTCAATCCCGGCTTTGAGTTTTTCGCTTACTCCTGTTGCGCCCTGGCCGTTAATAGCGCTTAGTAAAGCAGCTGCCACGATTCCAGTTTCGGATGGACGGTGTGTATATCTCTCATCAGCATTTGCACCCGTCATGCTAAGCATGCTTTCAAATTGATAGTGCTTGCTGAGCGTTTGGTTTGCATCTGAAAACCTGCGACCAACAGAGTATTGCTTTGCAAATTCAATAGGAGATAACCATGTACCAAGGAAATCCGCGCCTATACTCACGATTGTTCTGGCCGCATCAAATTGATAAGAAGGAATTGCTCTCCTTCCGTGAGTAGCTTCATTCGCAAGTAGTAATCCGCTATATGAAACAGGATCGTATTGTACATGGCGGCTGCCCGGATATTTCCCGAGAAATTCCTGGATTACTTGTTTGGTTGTTGGAGAAGTAATGGTGCTGGTAAGCAAGACCACCGGACTACCCGATAAAGCCTGTGTAATTGCCCGGTCAATATTTTCATAACTGCCCGCATTGCCGTTGGCGATAGGATAACGAACGCGGGAAGTATCATACAAATCCAAAACCGATGCCTGCACTCTCGAATTCGTTCCTCCCTTCGTAAAAGCTGATAATGTATTCCCTTCGATTTTAATGGGTCTGCCGTCACGAACCTTCACAACGATCGGCACTGCTTCACCGCCGTTCACATAAGTGCTCGCATAAAAATCGGCAACCCCCGGAACAAGATTCTGCGGTTTATTCAGGTAAGGAATTGCTTTTTTGACAGGAGTTTCGCAACTCGCCGCCGCAATGGCTGCGGCAGTACTAAATCCAAGATATTTTAAAAAGTCTCTGCGCGATGCGGGAGAATTCGTTAAACCTTTACTATCGGCTGTTTCAAACGGCAGTTCTTCTGTAAACTCATTTTCTTCCAGGTCCTGATTAAGTTCAGTCTTATTCAGGTCTTTAAAGCTTTGCCAGTATTTTTTCTTCGCCATTTATCGGATTTAAGAATTTGAAGATTTAAGATCTGCAAGCGTCCGTATTGGCAGATCAGCATATAGCCATTCTTAATAGTGACATTTCTGGCATTCGATACCACCGATATCGCTTACGGTTACGCTATCCCTTTTTCTGGATTTGATCTCGTTGTGGTATTTCTCGTAAATGCTATAGAACTTGTTTCCGCCGGTACCTGTGGAATCCCCGAAATCTACCTTGGTTTCGCGATGACAATTCACGCACCATCCCATACTAAGTTCTGCAAACTGTTTTACTTCGTCCATCTCCTGGATATTGCCATGACAGGTCTGACATTGAACTTTCCCCGCAACGGTGTGCTGGGAGTGGTTGAAGTAAACGTGGTCAGGTAAATTATGGATCTTGATCCATTCAACAGGCTTCCCATTATTGTTGTATTGCTTTGAAGAGGGATCCCATCCTGCATATTCATAAAGCTTTTGAATCTCCGCATTTCCATCTACTTCTTTTCCATCCTCGCGGTAGAGTTTTGCGCCTGCATATTCACTGATTGTCATGTGACAATTCATACATGTGTTTACAGACGGAATATTTGCATGTTTGCCTTCTACGGCGCCGCCATGGCAGTACAAACAGCTGATCTGGTTTGTACCTACATGCACTTTGTGTGAGTAATAAATCGGCTGTTCGGGTTGATAACCTTTATTTCGACCCAGCCCGATGGCACCTTTAACGGTAAAGTATCCGCCAACGACAAACAAGATCAGTGTAAGTAAGGTGATGTAAGATTTGTTGCGATAAAAAGGAATCGGCTCCTGGGCAGGTATTCCCTGTTTGTCGTCGGTGAGTTTCCTGAGGTTGCTGTTGACCTGAAGGAGAATTAATGCGATTACCGCCAAGATCAATGTTAATACACCATACAAGATGGAATTGTCGGATTCATCATATTTTACTCCTGTCTCTTCTCCTGTCGGAGGACCACCAACAGGTGGAGCAGGCGCTTTGGCAACATAAGCAAGTATCGCGTCTATCTCAGCCTCGCCTAAGTTTTCAAATGTATTCATGACAGCGGGCCGGGACGCGGCCATAGATTTTGCATAGGAATCACCTGAAGCTACAGCCTTATTCCAGTTTTTGATCCAGAGATGCAGGAGTTCTTTACTTGGCCAACGACTTTCAACGCCTGCCAGCGCAGGCCCTGTAAGGTCTTTATTGATGGCATGACATGCGGCACAATTCTGGGTAAATAAGGCTTGTCCATCCTGTGCTTTTGCAACATTTCCTATCAGCAATAATATTGTTATAAAAAACGCGGTAACTATTCTTCTAAAGTCAGCTCCTTGGTCAATCATATTAGTTGAATATGATGAAATTATGCGGAAAGATTTCCTTAGTTGGCTGCAAAAATAAGTCAGGATTTTAACATTATATCAACATGTTTCAAATTTTTTTAAGTCAGTACTGGCGCGGGTTTCAGCGTTTTTTTCGAATCCTATGAGCGAAAAATCTTATACATGTCATCTTTTTGTCACCCGGATAAATACAGCCTTACATTTATGCTGCGCCGCGTTCATCATCTCGAATTTTTCCTGCACTTTTGCCCGAATGTTCGAAAGACTTCAAACCAAATGGAAGGTTAATGGTACTCAACTTTTTCTGGTACTATGTGTGTTTGCCGTAGGAGGAAGCGCAACAGGGTGGCTTGGAAAGATTATTATGAACTGGCTTTCGATCGACCGTGGTTGGCTATGGACCTTGTGTTATATTATAATGATCACGCTTATTTGGCCCATTACTGTTTTGCTTGTCAGTGTTCCATTTGGTCAATTTTCTTTTTTTACCAGGTATCTTGCCCGGATCGGTCGACGGATGAAGATTATAAGAAATTCTGGACTCGGAACTCAGAACTCAGAACCCAAGACTCACAACTCAGAAGTCAGAACTCAAAACTCAAAACTCCCACCTGCGGCTAATATTGCGATTTTTGCTTCGGGAACAGGAAGCAACGCGAGCAGGATTATTGAATACTTTCATCAGAAACACGAGGCGATAGCTACTGTAAAACTGATTGTTTGCAATAAGCCGGGAGCGGGCGTAGTTGAAGTCGCCAGGGAAAACCGAGTGCCAACTTTATTGATTGATAAAGAAAAATTCTTCCGGGGCAACGCGTATGTCGATGAATTGAAAGCTGCAAAAATTGATTTTATTGTTCTGGCTGGTTTTCTATGGAAAATTCCGCAAAACTTAATTTATCATTATAGGAATAAGATTATAAATATTCATCCGGCTTTATTGCCAAAATTCGGCGGGAAAGGCATGTATGGATCAAGAGTTCATGAGGCTGTTATCAACTGTGGTGAACATGAAAGTGGGATAACGATTCATTACGTCGATGAACATTATGATAATGGTGATGTAATCTTCCAGAAAAGAGTGCCTGTTGCAGACAACGAAACGCCTGAAAGCCTTGCCAGCAAAATTCATGACCTGGAACATACTCATTACCCCATGATTATTGAGCAGCTACTGCTTCAGCCAATTGGTCGTTAAAACCCCGGCCACTGCGGCATTTTTTCGGCTAGTTGTATTAATATCACAGCTTAAATTTTCTTTTGTATCGGACTACATATACAAAGCTCTCGTTTTGCGGTGTGCTGATTGCTGTACTGGCGTCGTCCGTGTTATTCGGGCAGGTACGTCTTAGTGGAACAGTCTATGATCTTTCGAAAAGAGTGGGATTGGAAGCGGTGAGTGTTTTAAGTACATCTGGCAGCGGAACTATGACAGATAAAACCGGACGGTATACACTGATTGTAAATGAGACCGATTCAGTCTGGTTCTCTTACCTGAATAAACCAACCTCGAAGTACCCGGTAACTTCGATTCCCAACATTAGCAACTTCGAAATTTCTCTCCATGTTGCGATCACCACACTTCCTGAAGTCCGCATCATGCCGCCTAATTACCGCAGAGATTCAATACAAAATCGTTTGGATTATGCCAAGGCTTTTAATTTCCAAAAACCCGGAATCGGATCTGCAATCAGTCCTAATGGCGGCGTTGGACTCGACATCAACGAGTTTATCAATATGTTCAAATTCCGGCGGAATAAAAGAATGCTCGGATTCCAGGACAGATTGCTGAGAGAAGAAGAGGAGCGATATATTGATCACAGGTTCAGTCGCACACTTATCATTAAGCTAACACAGCTGCGTGGCGCTGCTCTTGACACCTTCATTGCACGTTATCGGCCTACTGCTGAATTTACTGATTACAGTACAGATTACGAGTTTCAATCTTATATCAAAAATTGCTTTCTGCATTATCAACGGTTTCAAAAAATGGAAGGAGATCTTCAATTACGAAAGAATAATGAAGATTAAAACTTCTCTTGTATCTTAGCCGCGATGATCCCCGGACACGGTTGTTAACTCCCCTATAATATTGTTGCAGCCATATACATGTGGCCAGCTTTAATAATACTTAAACGATCAATATGAGCAGAATTCTTGTTTGTATTGCTTTTTCGGCACTTTCTGCCTGCGCCGATCAAGAGATTGATCACAAAGCAGAGGGCGAAAAGCTGATGCAGATTAGCCGGGAGTGGTCAAGATCCGCTTCCACTGATAGCCTCGAAAAAACGTTGAGCTATTGGGCAGATGATGCGGTAGTAATGTCGCCGGGACAGCCCCCGATAAAGGGTAAAAATGCTATTAGGGAGATGATAATTAACACATCGAAAATTCCGGGATTTGCTATAAGTTGGGAACCCCTGAGTGTCGAAATATCAAAATCCGGCGACATGGCTTATATGATTGAACAGAACCAGGTAACCATGCACGATTCCGTGGGCAATGTAAAAACTGAATACAATAAAGCGATAACGGTCTGGAAGAAGTCAGCTGATGGATCCTGGGAAAACGTTGTTGATATTTGGAATGCAGCGCCATCTAAATAGTCGGTCGATAACTTAAATACTTGAAGGATAATAACGGGTACATGAATAATTACCTCCAGATAATAGCTATGAAACTATTTGATTTAAAAAGAATACCTGCATCGATGAGGATTCAGGTAATCGCTGCATATTTCAAGAATAAACTGTTAGGAACAAAGTTGATAGGCAAGGAGGAAGAAGTCATTACATATTTCCGGTATTTGTCGAAACTTAAGATCTCCCACAAGAAAACCGTCGGAAATTATTTCCTGGTAGAGAGTCCGGACTACGGTCAATTCTATTTGAGAAAGCCTTTTTCAAGCGACTACAAAGTTTTCAAACAAATTTTTAGAGACAAGGAATATCTGGAGTTCGCTCAATTGATCGATGCCAGTTGCCCCGACGATACAATTTCAATGATAGATGGCGGTGCTAATATCGGACTTACCACCATCTACATGCACCATTTTTTCAAAGGCAAAAAAAAGATCAAATCCATACTCGTCGAGCCTTTTAAGGAAAATATTGAATCCGCAAAGCTGAACATGAACATCCAGGGAATAGACGGGGTGTCCTATGAGATTGCGGGTCTTTATAACAAAAAATGTTTTTTAAAGATCGAGCGCTCGTATGGGGACGGGATGGAATGGGCTATCCAAGTCGTTGAATCGCCCGAACAAACGGATCTTCCCTCCTTAGAGATCTCTGAGATCCTTGATAAGTACCAACTACGAACACTAGACGCTTTGAAACTTGACATCGAAGGCGCTGAAAGATTTCTTTTTGAGGATGAAACTTATGCTTCCAACTTCTTGAAGAAAGTAAAAGTTTTTGCAATTGAACTCCATAAAGAGTATTTCATTGAAGATAAAGTCCTTGATATACTAAGGCGTAATAATTTCGAAATCAAAAAATACCAACATACGTATATTGGTTCGAAGAAATCAGCGGTGACTAGTGCATAAATGAAATAATAGCAGTCCTTCGATTAAATCAATGCAACATGGATCAACTAACCTTAGGAACGGGAACCCGACTGCAACACACTCAACATGGACCCGGTGTGATCGTGGCAGTCAAATATGCTACTTACCTAATCGCCTTTATTCATCATGGCATAAAGGAAATTGATAAGACCGATCCGAAACTGGATGAGATCATCCCTGAAAATATAACCGCCGAAATTGAAACCGCATCCGACATTGAAAAGTCGTTGTTAAAAATACTTCGGCTATGGAACGGAGTCAGTGAAGTAGTGCCCCTGGGTGATCGTTGGCAGGGAGGAACAATGCTCCTTCAACCGAAAGACTCATCAATGAAACCAAAAGAAATCCCAATTGAAGCATTTTTTCATAAGATCGTTATGCTGCGCGATCGAATAAGAGTGTTAGAGCAGCAGATCAATGGGCACAAAAAATTGAGCGATGAAGAAAAGGTGAATCTCCAGCAGTACATTACCCGGATCTACGGCTCACTGACAACCTTCAATGTGCTCTTTAAAAATAAAGAGCAGTGGTTTATCGGTGAAAAAGGAGCGAAAGAAGACTAACAGAATTCGTTTGGTCTTAGCGTCTTTGCGAGAATAATTTCATTAAAAAAATTTTGAGCTATAAAACAGGAGATATGAAAAAACTTTCTTTGATACTGGTTATTGTTTGTTGTTCGCTTCTTTCGATTGCCAATGTTACCCTTCCTCGAATATTCGGTAGCAGCATGGTATTGCAGAGAAATAAACCCATCGCTATTTGGGGGTGGGCGGATCCTGGTGAGAAAATAACTGTACAGTTCAACAAACAGGTCAAAAAAACGAAGGCAGGCAAGGATGGATCGTGGAAAATCGAATTAAACCAGGAGGCAGGTGGCGGCCCTTACCAGCTTATTGTCGCTGGAAAGAATACGATTACTCTTGAAGATGTACTGGTGGGAGAAGTTTGGATCTGTTCCGGACAATCGAACATGGAATGGAGCGTAAAAAATAGTGATAGCGCAAAGAGGGAGATACGTGAATCTGATTATCCAATGATTAGGCATATCAAAGTTCCGAGAACAATAGCCGCAACTCCGGCAAAAGATATCACCGGTGGCGTATGGCAGAAAGCAGATTCTACAACAGCGGGTGATTTTACCGCTGTTGGATTTTTTTTCGCCAGAAAACTATTCAAAGAATTAAATGTGCCGATTGGTTTAATTAACACCTCATGGGGAGGTACCATGGTGGAAACATGGACGAGCCGCGAAGCATTTGAAAAAACTGAGGAGTTTAAAAACCTATTTTCTACAGTCCCTTTTGCAGATATTCAAGCCGCAGCAGATAAAGCCGGGAAAGCTGTAGGTCCTAATGCATATCCAACCTTGCTTTTCAACGGGATGATCAATCCCATTATTCCATTTTCGATACAGGGAGCAATATGGTACCAGGGTGAGGCCAACGCAGGAAGAGCTTTCCAGTACAGGAAAGCATTCCCTTTAATGATCCAGGACTGGAGGCAACGATTCAGGCAGGGAGATTTTCCTTTCTATTTTGTGCAACTGGCGAGCTTCAATGCATCGAACGGTACCAGCGCGAAAGGAAGTGGTTGGGCTGAATTGAGAGAGGCTCAAACAGCAACACTTTCTCTTCCAAATACCGGGATGACTGTTACGATGGATATCGGCGAATCAAAAGACATCCACCCGAGAAACAAGCAGGATGTGGGAGCAAGGCTTGCGGCAATAGCCCTTAATAATCTTTACGGTGTAAAGATGGAATTTAGTGGCCCTACGTATCAATCATTGACAACCGATGGCAATAAAATTGTCGTTTCTTTCACGCATGTAAATAACGGACTCGTAATTAAAGATAAATATGGTTACCTGAAAGGTTTCGAGATTGCAGGAACCGACAAAAAATTCTATTACGCGAAGGCGGATGTCAAAAACAACCAGGTGATCGTGTATAGCGACAGCGTTGCAAACCCCGTTGCGGTCCGTTATGGATGGGCTGATGACATGCCGGAAGTGAATCTTTATAACAAGGACGGATTCCCAGCATCACCTTTTCGTACCGATACATGGAAAGGTGTTACTGAAGAAACAAAATACGAGATTAAGAAATGACGATAACCGCCAATTACTACGGCATGTAACCAGTTGTCTCGAACGTATTGTTTTTATTCGCCACAAAGACATGAAGGCCGGAAATTTAATATAAATCTGGGTGACTTCGTGGCAACTTTGTTGCCTCAAACTAATCTCAACTCCATATACACAACATCCGGGAAAGGATTGTTGTAATACGAGTCGATATAGTTAAATCCGAATGACTCATACAATATAATGGCGGATTTCAATTTCTTAAACGTATCAAGCCGCATTACCTGGTAGCCAAGGGTACGCGCAACATCAATCAACCCGGTTACCAGGGTTCTTCCGATTCCATACTTACGAAAAGCAGGTCGCACATATAGCCTTTTCATTTCGCATAGGCCATCCTGTTTCATAGGGGTCAAAGCAATGCATCCTGCGGGCTCTTCACTCCAATATGCCAGTATCAATGTTCCTCGCGGCTTCCCATATTTTTTTAGCGGATCTTTCAGCTCATCGCCAAACTGCTGAAAGCAAAGATCGGTATCAAGCTCCTTTTCATATTCTTGAAATAGTTCCCGTATAATATCGAGCTCGCTACCTTCTTCCCGAATTTGTTTAATTCGCATCATAAAAAATAATTGCTATTTTGGATTTCGCTGCACTCTCAAAACCACATCGCATTACCGAGGAGTTATTTTGTACTCAAACTTCACTAAATTTAGTAACACTTTTTCTCAATGTATAATCTGCTTTTATCGAAAAGTTTACTGCTTATTGCTGTCTGTTTTGCTACTTTAACATCGATATCGCAATCCAACCGCAAACTTCACCAGGCGGCTATTGTTGCCGACACTCACAATGATGTTCTTTCCGAAGTTGCCGAGAAAGGATATGACCTTGGGAAAAACCTTAAAGGCACAACCCATACTGACCTTTCAAGACTTAAAAAAGGCGGGGTTGATATTCAGGTCTTTTCTATTTTTTGTGACGAACGTTTCGGGAAAGGGACCGCGTTTAACTATGCCCTCCGCGAAATGGATACACTTCTAAATGTGGCAACTCGAAATCCGGATAAGATAAGCATTGTTAATGACCCTGGCCAAATGAACGCAGCTATTCGGGCTAATAAGATTGCAGCAATAACAGGCGTTGAAGGAGGCCATATGATCGAAGATAATCTCGATTACCTGGATAGTTTGTACAGGCGCGGTGCGAGATACCTGACCCTAACATGGAATAACAGCACTTCCTGGGCAACTTCAGCGGCGGATGAGAGTAGTGGCAAATTGCCTTTTGGAACAAAGGGCCTTACTGTTTTTGGAAGGACAGTTGTACAGCGCATGAATGATCTTGGAATGATGGTAGACATTTCTCACGTGGGGGAACAAACATTTAACGACGTTATTGCAATCACTACTAAACCGGTAATCGCTTCGCATAGTTCCGTGTATAATCTTTGTCCCCATCCCCGTAACCTGAAGGATGATCAGATCAGAGCCATTGGCAAAAATGGCGGCGTCATATTTATCAATTTTTACTCGGGATTCATCGATAGCAATTATATGCGGCGGAAAGCCGAATTCTTTCAAATTCATAAACGGGAAGTTGATTCCCTGGTCGCTTTGAAATTGCCGCTGTATAAGGTGGATGATTTATTTTTTAAAAGATATCCGAATGAAACCCAGGCCTTACGGCCGACTTTAGCGCAACTTATAGATCACATTGAATATGTCATCAGGCTAATTGGTGTAAATCATGTAGGCTTAGGTTCAGATTTTGACGGCATCGAGTCATTACCCCAAGGCCTGAATGGCGTAGAAGATTTCCCGAAAATTACTGAGGCATTGTTACAAAGGGGATATAATAAAAAGGATGTAAATAAAATCTTAGGTGAAAACTTTATCCGGGTATTCAAATCTGTTAATTCCACGAAAAAATAAAACAACTGTTTATGTCCTCGAATAAATTTTACCGCAAGAGGTTAACACTATTGATTGGATTGGTAGTTAGTTCTTCTTTTTTGTTCGCTCAAACGGAAGTCGGATTACAGCTGTACACGTTTCGGAACCAGATACCGAAGGACATACCTGGCATGTTGGAAAAAATCAGCAAGATGGGTATCAGGGAACTGGAAGGTGGTGGCACATATGGATTGCCGGTTGATAGTTTTAAAGCGCTACTCAAAAAAAATAATCTGAAAATAGTCAGCGTAGGTGCGGGCTTCAAAGACCTTGATTCAAATGTACAAGCTGTTATCTCTAATGCGAAAACATTCAACGCTGACTATGTAACCTGCACCTGGATACCTCACGAAAAAGATTTTACAATCGATCACGCAAAAAAAGCAGTAGAGGTATTTAATCGGGCAGGGAAACTGTTAAAGGAAAATGGGATATCCCTCGTATATCATCCGCATGGATATGAGTTTGGATCATACGAGGGAGGCACGTTGTTCGATTATATGGCAAAGAACATGAATCCTGCTAACGCCAATTTTGAAATGGATGTTTTTTGGATCAAACACCCCGGACAGGATCCGGTAGCATTACTAAAAAAGTACCCAAAGCGTTTTCCGCTGATGCATCTGAAAGACCGTAAACCAGGTACTCCGGGAAACCAGGAAGGACGGGCGGATGTTGAATCGAATGTTGTATTAGGAAGCGGTGATGTGGGAATTGCTGATATCATGCGTGAAGCTCCCACAGCGGGTGTGAAGCATTATTTTATTGAAGATGAATCTTCACGTTCAGAGCAGCAGGTGCCGGAGAGCCTGGCGTTTCTAAAAACTTTACGGAAATAGTCTCAGTAATGCCATTTGAAACAGCTTTAAATAACCAATCAACCCCTTTTATGACGCCGGTAGACCAACCCCTTGAGCCGCTCGGCACATCCGAACGCATAATGATCCTCGATAGTCTTCGAGGAATCGCAGTTCTTGGAATTTTGTTGATGAACATTCCTGGATTCGGTTTACCGCATATCAGGGTCGAGGATTATACCATCAACAATGAAAGCGGATTGAATTATTACGTATGGTATGTGTTTGGACCCGGTGTTCTCGAGGGAAGCCAGCGTGCAATTTTCTCAATGCTTTTTGGAGCAGGCACGCTTATATTCATCAGCAGGCTTGAAAAACGAACATCAGGATTGATGCCGGCAGAACTTTTTTTTCGTCGTCAATTGTGGCTGCTTGTCTTCGGACTATTTAATGCGTTTATCCTGCTTTGGTTCTGGGATATCTTATACCACTATGCGATTTGCGGTATGATCCTTTTTGCCTTTAGAAGGCTAAAACCAAAACACTTGTTCATTGCCGCGGCTGTTTGCCTTCTCCTGATAACTGTCAGGGAAAACAGGAGTCTTTATAGACAAAAAGGAATTATCACAAAGGGCGAAAGAATCGCTGCACTTGATACGACTAAGGTGAAGCTAACAGAAGAACAAAACGAAGATCTCGCTGCTATGGAAGGGATTAAGAGCAGATCAAAACTTGAATCGAGAAAGAAGGAAGCAGAGAAAGAAACAAAACAGATCGCGGGCGACTATGCAGGTTTATATGAAAAGCGAAGCAATCAAAGTGCAGAAGGAGAGATGCAGGCAATGTATTATTTCCTCATTTGGGATATCTTGTTATGCATGTTTATCGGCATGGCCTTTTTCAAACTCGGCGTACTGCAGGGCGAGGCAAAAACGGGCGTGTACGCCTGGATGGCGATCATTGGATTGGGCATTGGGCTGCCTCTGTCGTACCTGTTTCTTCAACCGGACATTGTCAACAAGTTTAATAGTTTCACCATTATTAAAGAGAAGGTTTTCAACTTTTACGAGATCCAGCGCATTGTGCATTCTATTGGAATATTTGGACTAATCATGTTGATGTATAAATCGGGATGGTTTAAATGGCTTTTTGCATTGATGCGACCTGTGGGAAGAATGGCCTTCACAAACTACCTGCTGCAATCTTTAATCTGCGGGTTGATTTTTTACGGCATTGGCTTCGGATTGTTTGGAAAGCTGCAACGGTATGAGCTGTATTATGTGGTTATCTCAGTATGGATTTTTGAGATCATCTTAAGTCATATATGGATGCAGTACTTTTCATACGGTCCATTCGAATGGCTCTGGCGGAGTTTAACCTATTGGAAAAAGCAACCTTTCAAAAGAAAAAAGGATCTGCAAACTTCATTGATCCAGAATAATGAACCTGTTTCTCTTCAGAATATCGCTGAAGGCGGAGTGACCAAACAGTTTGATTAACTTATTTATTGTGAACGGAAAGAAAGTGGTTACGAATCATTCTTTCTCAAGATCAGTAGCAGCATTCTTAAAAAATATCTGTGCTTCTCTGTGTCAACCTCTGTGTTCGCTGTGGTTAATTTTGGTGTGGCACCGGAAGTTAACCGCCGAGTACACGGAGGGATGCACACAGGAGCACCAAGGGAGTACGTATCCTGCGGAATAATCTTTTCTAATGACATTCTAATTCATAGCAAAATATTCCGCCACAACATGTACTGCTTGAATTAGATCTACATCTCACATTTGTATCTAAAATATGACCAGATTGATTTTAATTGCCATCGCTCTCTTTTGCATAACGGCATGCAAAACAGAATCAAAGCCAAAAAATGACTTTAATAAACTGGCAGAAAATTATGTTCGCCTAGGACTTACCATCGGGCAATACGATGGAGATTTTGTAGATGCCTACTATGGTCCTGATTCTTTAAAACCTACCGTTGCAAAAAGTGCCAGCTTCCCAAAAGACAGTCTGCTTAACGCTGTTAATGCATTGCAACAGCAATGTCAACTTTTTTTGGATTCATCACAAGCAAACGATACACTGCGGATAAGAGCAACGTGGATGACCAGGCAATTAACCGCCTTCAGTGAAAGGATACGAATATTCTCCGGAACCTTTTCGCCCTTCAACGAAGAAAGTAAGCAACTGTTCAGCGTCGAGCCTCCGGTAAATTCAGAAGATCATTTTAAGTCATTCGTAAGTCAACTCGATAGCATTCTACCCGGCAAAGGCACGATCCCGGAAAGAATGCAACAGCTCTCCAGGAAGTTCATCATTCCAAAAGATAAAGTAGACACCGTTTTCAAAACGGCTATAAAAGAAGCGCGCAAGAGAACCAGAGCTCGTTACCAGCTGCCGTCCAATGAATCGTTTGTGCTTGAATATGTGAACAATAAACCGTGGAGTGGCTATAACTGGTATAAAGGAAACTATCAAAGTGTAATACAGATCAACCTTGATCTTCCTATCCTGGTTGATAGAGCAATTGATCTCGCATGCCACGAAGGTTATCCTGGTCATCATGTATATAATATGTTGCTCGAAAAAAATTTATATCACGACAAAGGCTGGGTCGAAATATCCTTATATCCTTTATACAGTCCTCAATCATTGATTGCTGAAGGAAGTGCAAATTACGGTATCGAAATCGCCTTTCCGGGCACAGAAGGTGCATCCTTTGCAAGACAAACACTTGTACCCTTAGCCGGTCTCGATACTACCCAGGTAGAACTATACTTCAAAACACTTTCGATAAAGTCGAAGCTGAATTATGCACGCAATGAGGCCGCGAGAGGGCTGTTAAACGGAACAATGGATGAAAAAGAGGCATTGCGCTGGCTCACTGATTATGCTTTAATGAGTAATGAGTTGGCTGCAAAATCGATCAGCTTTATACGCAAAAACCGTAGCTATGTGATCTGCTACAATTACGGCCAGGACCTCGTGCGAAATTATATTGAAGCAAAAGGAGGAACTGCTTCAGCTTCCGATAAACGATGGGAATTATTTGGATGGCTCCTCAGTAATCCAGTAACTCCGGTTGATTTATTGCAAGTAGACAACCAATAATTTTTTTTATTTCCTATGTGCAATCTATTTAAATTTTCAGCGAATCGGGTAATTTACGACGTAGGCACATAAGTACATTGGGTCACATACAGTTTACTTAACATTTTATCAGTATCATGAAAATCAAACTCATTCTTCTTCTTTGCTGTTTCTCCACCATTGCAGCCCAGGGCCAGGCAGATCTATTGATCAAAAATGGTCGCATCGTAGACGGTACCGGCAATTCGTGGGTCTATGGTGATATATCAATTAAAGATGGGAAAATTGCAGCGATCGGAAAACTCAACAATGTTACTGCTAACAAAACAATTGATGCAAAAGGATTGATCATTGCTCCAGGCTTTATCGACGTACATACACATATTGAAGGGGAGGAAAGAGCCAATCCTACGGCTGACAATTTCATTTATGATGGGGTGACGACAGTGGTAACAGGAAATTGCGGCGCCTCGAGGGTTCAAATCGCGCAATACCTGTCGATGATCGATAGCCTGAAGACATCCATCAATGTAGCTACCCTGATTGGACATAATGATGTGCGCAGAGCCGTATTGGGGAACAGCAATCGCGATCCTGATGAAGGAGAATTAAAAAAAATGGAAGAACTGGTTGAAGCAGCGATGCAGGAAGGGGCAGTAGGTCTTTCAACAGGCCTGATTTATATTCCCGGCACTTACTCAAAGACGGGAGAGATTGTAAGGCTTGCGCAAGTAGCCTCTAAATATAATGGCGTGTACGCATCACATATGCGAAACGAAGGCGATAGTGTGGTTCAGGCGATCAATGAAGCATTGCATATCGGCCGCGCGGCAAAGCTTCCGGTGGAGATTTCCCATTTTAAAGTGAGCGGTCAGCAGAACTGGGGGCGCAGCAAAGAAACGGTTGCCCTCATTGAAAAAGCAAGGCTCGAGGGAATCGATGTGACCATCGATCAGTATCCTTACACTGCCAGCAGTACCGCGTTAAGTACAATGCT
Source organism: Flavitalea sp. (assembly GCA_036742645.1). Classification (GTDB taxonomy): domain Bacteria; phylum Bacteroidota; class Bacteroidia; order Chitinophagales; family Chitinophagaceae; genus Flavitalea. The sequence continues at coordinate 30,543 of DAINQQ010000007.1, read as the reverse complement.
TCCCGACGAGATACTTGCCGATGGAGCAGATTCCATTCGCACAAGACTTCAGCGACCGGAAGTAAAAAAATATGTAATTGAACAGATGTTGAAAAGCCTGAAAAGAAGAAAACAAAAGCACTTCAGTTACGCCGTAGTAGCTTTTCATCGCGCAGATAGCACACTAAACGGGAAAAGCATAGAAGAGATCAACCTTATCAAAGCGCGCAAACACAAAGCAAAATACGAAGCGGAAACAGTTATCGACCTTATGCTGGCTGGTGGGGCCGGAATGATTTTTCATGGGATGAGTGAAGAAGATGTCAAACGGATCATGAAATATCCTTATAACATGTTTGCCTCCGACGCAAGTATCAGGATCTTCAACCAGGGTGTACCGCATCCACGCGGTTATGGAACGAATGCAAGGGTATTGGGTAAGTATGTACGTGATGAAAAAGTACTGAGCCTCGAAGAAGCTATTCGCAGAATGACTTCGCTGCCGGCACAAAAATTCAGCTTATCCGATCGGGGCCTTCTGCGAACAGGAATGGCTGCAGATATCGTGATCTTTAACGAGAAGGAGGTGCAGGACCTTTCAACTTTTGAAAAACCACACCAATACGCAACAGGCTTTCAGTATGTGATCGTAAATGGAGGATTGGTTGTTGAGAATGGAAAACATACAGGCGTAAGAAGTGGAAAACCTTTATATGGTGCGGGATTTAAAAATAACCAATCCCTTTCGAAGGAGTAGGATATGTGAAGCCATTGTGTCCTTCTGTCTTCTTAAAATAAAAATCGTTGTATGTTTTTAACTCATGTTCCGGCGGCACGAATAAGCAAACACTTAACGACCCTGGTGGTCCTTCAATGCATAATAATTTTGTCTTTCTCCCAAACGCCTATTGGTATTGAACTTTACAGTTTTAGAAACCAATTTAAGACCGATGTAGAAGGTACCTTACAAAAAATAAGCAAGATGGGCTTTGATGAAGTAGAAGGTGTGAGCACATATGGTTTGTCCATTGATAGCTTCAATACTTTATTAAAAAAATATAATCTGACAACCGTTAGTTTCGGTGCCGAATTTTCTGAGCTTGAAAAAAATTCACAGGCGGTTGCGGAAAAAGCGAAAGCGCTGGGAACTAAATACGTCGTTTGTTTTTGGATACCACATAATGGAACAGAATTTACTATTGAGAATGCTAAGAAAGCTGTTGACGTTTTTAATAATGCCGGCAAAGTATTAAAGGAGAATGGAATTTCATTTTGCTATCATCCGCATGGATACGAGTTCAGGCCATACGAACAGGGAACGCTTTTCGACTACATGGTGAAGAACATGAAACCGAAATATGTCAATTTTCAAATGGATGTTTTCTGGATCAAACATACGGGCCAGGACCCGGTGGCATTACTGCAGAAATACAAAAAAAGATTTTTGCTAATGCATTTGAAGGACCGCAAACCAGGTACACCGGGTAATCAGAACGGCACGGCTGATGATGAAACGAATGTAATATTAGGAACAGGAGATGTAAACATTGCCGCGATCATGCAGGCAGCAAAAAAATCGCGAATAAAATACTACTTCATCGAAGATGAATCTTCAGGTGTGATGGAACAGGTGCCGCGTAGTTTGGCATACCTGAACTTTCTAACTACTGAGACAAAAAAGAGAGATCGAAAAAAATAGAATGTTATTTGCCACGGATTAACAAGGATTTAATCCCTGCCAATCCGTGTAATCCGCGGCAACCCTCTTTTAATCACTTATACCGTTACTAATAATTAATAAGCTTGTCAACAGAGTCATGCAATCTCGAATGAGCCATAAAATTTCTCTCTAACTCAATATTGAAAGGAACAGGTGTATCGAGCGATGCGCATCGCATAACAGGTGCATCCAAACAATCAAAACAGTTTTCACAAATCCACGCGGCAACCTCACCGCCAATTCCTCCTATCAATGTGTCTTCATGTAACAACAAGACCTTGCCTGTTCTCTGAACTGCTGCCCGGATAGCTTCATAATCCAACGGCAGTAATGTCCGCAAGTCGAGTATGTCTATTGAAACTTCAGGGTGCTCTGCAGAATAGTCTTCAGCCCAATGCACACCGATTCCATAAGTGATAATGCTGATATCTTCTCCTTCCTGCACATGCCTTGCCTTCCCAATCTGTACTTCATAGTATTCTTCTGGCACTGGTCCGCTCACGCTTCGGTACAAGGCTTTGTGCTCGAAATACATTACGGGGTTTGGATCATTGATCGCGGCGATGATTAGTCCTTTAGCATCTATTGGAGTTGAAGGATACACAACCTTCAAGCCGGGAGTGTGTATAAACCAGGCTTCATTGCTCTGGCTATGAAACGGCCCTCCGCCCACACCACCTCCAGTAGGCATCCTGATAACAACGTCTGCGTTCTGGCGCCACCGGTAGTGAATCTTTGCAAGGTTATTAATGATCTGGTTAAACCCAACCGTTACAAAATCGGCAAACTGCATTTCTATCATCGATTTATAACCTTCCAGGCTTAATCCCAACGCAGTTCCAATGATGGCGCTTTCACACAAGGGAGTATTTCGGACGCGTTCCTTACCGAACTCCTGTAAAAATCCTTCTGTTATTTTAAAAGCACCTCCATACTCGGCAATATCCTGACCCATGAGTATAAGGTCAGCATGTTGAGTCATCGATTGCCGCAGCCCTTCACTAATTGCATCAATAAAACGCTTTTCGGTCGACCGGCGACCGGCGAACGTGGACGAAGACGAATTATCAATCACTCTCTCTGACGCCACTGACCTACGTGAATACACATCACTCATTTCCTCATCCCTATCCGGGATTATCTGCGGCGATTCCATTGCAAGTTTTAACTCAGATTCTATTTTTTCTTTTGTCTCTGTTCGTATATTCTCTGTTTGTTCTTCAGTCAAGACACCCTGTTCCTGCAAATATTTTTCATATTTGATCACAGGGTCTTTCTGTTCCCAGAGTTCGAATAAATATTTCGGAATATATTTTGTTCCACTGGCCTCTTCATGGCCACGCATGCGGAAGGTGGTACACTCGATCAGGTATGGCTTCTGGTGTTCAATGCAATATTCCCTCACTCCTTTGATCGTGTCATAAACAGCCAGTAAATTGTTTCCGTCAATCTTAACACCCCCCATACCATAGCCGCGTGCGCGTTCAACAAGACTATCGCAGCGATACTGCTCGTTAGCCGGTGTACTCAGTCCATATCCATTGTTCTCGATGATGAAGATTACAGGAAGATCCCATACAGCTGCAACATTCAGAGCTTCATGAAAATCGCCTTCGCTTGTTCCACCTTCCCCCGTAAACGCGAGTGACACTTTATTTTCCTTACGAAGTTTTGCCGCGAGTGCAGTACCGTCCGCTATTGCCAGCTGAGGTCCCAGGTGAGAGATCATCCCGCATATATGATGTTCGCTGGTGCCAAAATGAAAGCTTCTCTCGCGGCCTTTACTGTAACCCTCTTTATTCCCTTGCCATTGCATGAAGAGCTTGCGCAACGGCATCTTTCGGGTCGTGAAAACACCGAGGTTCCGGTGAAGCGGCATGATCCATTCGTCATCTTGCAAAGCAAGCGTTGCGCCAACTGCGATTGCTTCCTGTCCAATACCACTAAACCATTTGCTGATGCGCCCCTGGCGGAGAAGTACCAGCATTTTTTCTTCTACAAGTCTTGGGAATAAAATGCTTTTATAAAAATGAATCAGTTGGTCGTCCGATAGATCTTTTCTTTCAAAATGCATATTTCACTTGAAATTGGTGTTCGCAGTTATATTCTGCTATGAAGGTATGCGAAAACGATATCTGAAAATTTGTTAGCCATGAATGCCTCCAATATAATTCGATAATCGTGTCCTGAGCTTGTCAAAGAATCCGTGGCAAAACTTCTAAACTTCTTTTTCCTTTTTCTCCTTGTATAGTAATGAAGTCAGAAATGACAATAACAAACTAAACAATAATGCCCACCAGAAGCCGTCTACACGAAATCCACTAACGAGTTTCTCGGCAAACAAAATGATTACTGCATTTATTACAAAGAGAAACAGTCCGAATGTGAAGACGGTTATCGGCAGTGTAAAAAGTATCAGGATTGGCCTAACAATGGCATTTAAGACCGCTAATACGATTGCCACAATGATCGCCGTCCAAAAAGAATCAAACTTGATTCCAGCGAGAAGATATGATAAACCGAAAGCAACAATCGAAGTTACAATCAGCCGCATGATGAGATTCATTGGCTTTACTTTTAGGTGAGTTAACTCGCGAGTTTAAGGCTTAAAGTTTAAGGTTTAGGGTTAATACTTTTGAATGCTATAACAAAGAAACTTTAAACCTTAAACTTCAAACCTCACACGACAAGCAATTCATAAAACTCCTTCGGCCTGAGGTATTTGTCGGCGATGTCCTGCAACTCTTTTGCAGTAACCGTTTTTATCGTTTCGATGCCCTGATGAAAATACGCTTCATCAAGATCATTTAGTATTAGATTCTTCCAGCGCGCAGCAACCTGGAACGGACCATCCAAATCACCCAATATCGTTCCGATCATGTAGTTTCTAGTTACCATCAGTTCGTCGTCGTCAATCAGCTGTTCCCGAATCTGGTCCATCTCTTTATAAATCTCGTGAACCGTCGCTTCACTTACATCGCGACCGGCTTCTGTACTTATCATCCATCCACTTCTGTCCACATGATTCATGAGGTAACTGTAAATGCCATAAGTGTACCCTTTCTCTTCGCGGATATTTGTCATAAGCCTCGAACCAAAAAAACCGCCGTACACATTATTCAACACCATCGCCTTTTGAAAATCGGAATGATGCCTGTTCGGAAAAGGCCGCGCAATACGTATTGCCGTTTGCACTCCTTGCGGATCAATTGTGATGTGTTGTTTTTTTTCTGTAGCCGGAGTAACCGGGTGAGTTACTATTTTATCCTTGCTTGTATGTGCGCGAAGTGGAAGTTTTCCAAAATATTGCTCTAATTGCTCAGGAAGATCAGGAGGAAGTTTGCCGGCGGCGAAAATTACACACCTGCCATTTTGATAATACTCTTTGTAAAACCTCTGTATTTCCTCTCTTTGTAATGCTTCATAATCTTCGAGCCTGCTGTATTTTCCATATGGATGATCGTTTCCAAACAAATAAGCATCGATCAACTGTCCTGCGACAAACTCGCATTTTTGTAAGCTCACTTTCAGACGTTGCTGTGAATTCTGTTTGTATATCAAGAGTTCTTCTTCGGGAAAAACGGAGTCAGTAATGATTTCAGCAACAACGGGGATCAGCTCATTCACATGTTTATTAAGACAATGTAATGTTAGCTCCGCCGTTTCGTTATAACACGTTCGATTGAGATAAGAACCGAAGTACTCGAAATGTTCATTCACTCCGAACGCAGTGAGCCTCGATGTCCCATTTTTTAGCAAGTAATTGGTAGCCGATGCCGACATCTTCTTTGCCTCATACCAGTTACCGGCATAAAAAACCCAGTTCAGCATAAGTGTGTCTTCTCCACCCATATCAATAGCAAAAACCTCTACCCCATTAGTTAAAGTAAATCGTTTGCAGGGAGGAAGCTGAACATTGAACTCAACGGGAAGTTTGATCTTAGGGACAACCGTTCTATAAGTCGCGGATCTTTTTTCTGCTGTCTGCATATTTTAGTTTTCGCTATAGTAACACAACGTATTTGAATTATTAACATCAAGAATGGTGCGGCTGTACTCCAGTACATCGTTGGCAGTTACAGAAAAATATTTTTCTCTGTCGGAGTTAAACAAGGCAGCGTCTCCGAGCAATTCGTAAAACGCAAGACTATTACACCGAGCCATCAGGTTCATGTCTTCAAACGCTATGGCCGATTCGGTCTTATTTTTTATTTTAGTTAGCTCCTTATCGTTTATGCCTTCCTGCGTGAGCCGATTAATTTCTTCATCGATTGCCTTTTCTGCCTTGTGCATTTCAACGCCTTTCACCAATTTTCCCTCAATGGTAAACAGTCCCGTGTCGACAGAACCAAAATGAAAACATTCTATATTACTGAACAGTTGCTTTTCTTTTACAAGACTTTGGTACAACCGCGATGAACCACCACCACCCAATACTTCGGTGATCAGGTCAGCCACATAATAGCCATGTTCGAGACGGCTATCCATATGCCAGCATTTATACAAAGCGTCCAATGGAACTCTTGCCCTTAGGTCTTTCCGTCTTGCCTCAGTTTGTTTTGGTTCAGCAAAGTTTGGCCGAATATATTTTTCTCCCGAAGGAATATTTCCAAACCATTTTTCCGCCAGATGTTTTACCTGATCTGTCTTTACATTGCCGCCTACAACGAGTATTGCGTTTACCGGCCGATAGTGTTTAAAGAAGAAATTCTTTACATCATCAAGCTGCGCATTTTCAACATGGCTCAATTCTTTACCGATTGTCATCCATTGATAGGGATGCTGCTTATACGCCATTTCGCGCATCCTGAACCACACGTCGCCATAAGGCTTATTGATGTAATGTTCTTTGAACTCTTCGCAGACAACTTTTCGCTGAACATCCAGTGCTTTTTTGCTGAAGGCAAGTGACAGCATCCGGTCGCTTTCGAGCCAAAAAGCCGTTTCGACGTTTTCCGCTGGTATCTGGATATAATAATTGGTTACATCATTACTGGTGTAAGCATTATTTTCGCCGCCAGCCATTTGAAGGGGGGTTTCAAAATCCTTTATGTGCAGGCTTCCTCCAAACATGAGGTGTTCAAAAAGGTGAGCGAACCCGGTCTTGTTAGGATCTTCATCTTTCGACCCAACATCGTACATAACGTTCAGCACGGCCATTGGCGTGGCCGGATCTTCATGAACAACGACGCGCAAACCATTCTCAAGCGTAAACTTCTCAAATTGTATCATAACATTCAATTCGTGGGAATCGCAAAATAACGACAAGTTGATAAGGAAAGAGAAAAAGATACCGCAAAACGTTGTGAAAACGTTTAAGCCGCTCCTGGGGTCAATGCTATCGTCCGCTAAGTATACTTTTTACCTTGAGTGTAAGAATTATTGGCTCGCCTTCACGCAGAATCAATATTTTAAGTCTTTGCCCGGGTGATTGCATGAGGTTCTTGTATGCCTGTATACTTTGGCTGAAATTATTTTCCACGGCCATAATAATATCTTCCGATTTGAAGCCGGCCTGCTGGGCAGGGGAGCCGGGCATGACGTCAATAATCCTGATTTCACCATCAATTACGTACATACCGATGCCGGTGTAGGAATAATCAAATACCTCCTTGAAATGGGAATTCGGCATCATGTAAATATGCCGCTTCTCATAGTTGATGATCAGGTTGAACCGACGTAAAAGGTCGTTACCGATAAGCCCACCCAGGTATGGGTAAGAAGTTACATTGTACTGATCATCAAAAATATAGGTAGGCACATTCCGAAATTTATATGGCCCGATCTTGATCTGTTTGATCACGCCCTGCTTCATGGGAGCCTTTCCTCCAAGGCCTTCCGCCTGTGTAGTAAACCATTTCCGCTTAGGTCGAGTAAAGGCGCTGTCTGAAGCAAAATCATTCGACAGCAATAAACACATTCCTGCCCCGGTATCGAAATAAAACCTCGATTTTACTTCCCGCTCGTCTTTCACATCTGCTGTCATGACCGGTAAACTCGTAAGCAAGGGGCGAAGCAGGAAGCCACCGCGGGGATATTTAAATGTTCCCCTGGTGTATACATACATTTTTGAACTGTCATAATCGATCCTCAAAATGTACCTCCGTATAAAACTGAAACCGATGATTCCGTCAATTTTTTCACCGTATGCACTGGTCAGAACATCGTAATCATTGATATGAAAATCGAGGCTGTCGACTGTAAGTCCCGGGAGGTGCAATTTGTGGTTATAAGCAAATTTTACCTGCCTGATCCCGGCGATTCCACGGATGGTTTTATCACTCAGCGTGCCTTTGATACCAAGTGCCACAGTGGTCATTGAGTCGAGTGATATGCCGCCGCTGCCGGTGTCGAATATGAAGTTTAGCGAGTCGGGGAACTGGCTGACCTTGGCCTTCAAAAGCATGATGCCCCCGGACAACAAGCGAAACGGAAAACTGGTGATATATTTCGCCGGCGCTGGCACAAACTCCTCTTGCCCCCTGGCGATACCAGATACTAAGACTAGAAACACAATTAGAATTCTACCCCTGTGCATGGTCCATTTGGTGATTTTCATTGTAAGGCCTGATAAGAGAAAGCTTCCGCTTCTTTATTGAATGAAACTTTACACTGCAAACCTTAAACGTAGGCAATCGTTGTTCCTAAATTTACAATAAGTTAGGGCTTTTTTCCCCCTTTGATATACCACTGGTACAAATGAACAAAATCACGGCATATACGAAGCTTTAATACTGCTGTACGATCCTTTTATATTGACATACGATCCTTTAGTACTTTTGTTGAATAGTAGATTTTATGAAGCTGGAAGATCTTTATCAAAAAGCACTCAATTTTGATTCACTGACGGTTGAAGAAGGTGTAAGTCTTTTTTTGCAAGCGCCTTTGACTGAGTTGATGTTTGTTGCCAACGAACTTAGAAAACAACAGGTACCACATGGAAAGGTAACCTGGCAGATCGATCGAAATGTCAACACCACCAACGTTTGTATTGCCAATTGCAAGTTTTGTAACTTTTATCGGATCCCAGGCCATTCCGAAGCATATATCACAGATCTTCCTGCATACCGCCGAAAGATAGAAGAGACTTTTAAGTACGGTGGCGATCAGTTGCTGTTGCAAGGTGGCCATCATCCTGAACTGGGACTTGATTTTTATACCAACATCTTCCGCCAATTAAAGAAGGAATATCCAACTCTCAAACTGCATGCCCTTGGGCCACCGGAGGTAGCACATATTACCAAATTGGAAAGGTCCACACATCGCGAAGTATTACGGGCACTGAAAGAAGCCGGCATGGATTCCTTACCGGGTGCTGGTGCGGAGATCCTTATTGATCGCGTACGTCGGCTGATCAGCAAGGGAAAATGCGGCGCACAGGAGTGGCTGGATATCATGCAGGAAGCCCATCGTCAAAACATTACCACTTCGGCGACAATGATGTTTGGACATGTGGAGACGATTGAAGAACGCTTCGAGCATCTTGTAAAAATCAGGGAAGTCCAAAGCAGGAAACCCGCGGAAGCGAAAGGGTTCCTGGCGTTTATCCCCTGGACTTTCCAGGATGTTGATACTCTTTTATCGCGGATCAGAGGTGTACAAAATCTTTCAACTCCCGAAGAATATATCCGGATGATCGCAATGAGCCGCATCATGCTGCCTAACGTGAAAAATACACAGGCTTCATGGCTTACCGTTGGAAAACAAACCGCCCAGATTTGTTTACACGGAGGAGCTAACGACTTTGGCAGCATTATGATTGAGGAGAATGTAGTTAGCGCTGCCGGAGCACCCCACCGGTTCACCTATAAAACTATCCAGGCGGCTATCCGTGAAGCGGGATTCGAGCCGCAGCTAAGAAATCAACAATACGAGTGGCGTGAAGTCCCCCAAACAATTGAAGAACAGGTAGTAAACTACTGATTCGAGGAAGGTCACATAGAAAACCGGTTGTTTTCGGTCGACTGTCGACCCGTCGACCAAAGGATTCTGCGTACGCGCTCGCAGTGAAGAACTTAGTGCCCTAATATATTTATACCCTTCCCCAATAGAAACGCTGGTTTTGAGTTTATTATAAAGGCAAATCCTTTGAAAGACCATGAAAAGGCTTTTACGCAGACGTGTGCGCATTGCTATCATATTACTCTCATTCGCATTACTGTTCAATTTTTTTGGATATTACTTCACCTATATTAAATCGCAGGAAAATGAAAAGCTCGTTGATATTATTTCAATGGCGGCTCAGCAGATTACCCTTAGCCAATCAATATCAAAAAATGTAGCCGTTTTATGTGATCTGGAAAAAAATAAATGGCGCAGGCAAAAGTTCAAAGACAATCTTCAAAAGGATCTTCTTGAATTTGAAAAAAACGACAAATTCTTCCGGGGAGAACTTAAAATAGATAGCATTCCTTCGCCACCAGGAAATTTTAAAACAAAGATATTACTAAGCAAGGTGCACACGCATTCAAAGGCAATCATCGGTGTTGGAAAGAAGGTAATGCATGAAGACACACCGATGCTGCGATTGAACGGCGCAGTGTACATCAGTGAGATCCTTTATAATGAATCGAAATTTCTTCTTTTGATGGAAGAAACTGCCAGGCAATATTCTGAGATTATCGAAAGTCGCATTGACGCATCATCCAGGGTGAATACCGGAAAAATTATTTCACTTGTTATTGCATTAGCACTTTTGGCGCTACTGGTTTTGGAGCCGCTATTTAAAAGCAACCGGAAAAATTTCCAGGAGTTGCAGGAGACAAGGACCGAATTGATGCAGGAACAAAAATACCTCGCTTCCATTCTGCAGTCACAAACGAACTATGTTATTCGTATCGACAGGTTGGGAAATTTTAAATATGCAAACCCTCAGTTTCTAAAAACGTTCAACTACCAGGAAAAGGTATTACTGGGAATGCCTTATGCTATGAGCATATTCCCAAAAGATCGCATCAAGTGTCAACAAATTGCAGATGAGTGCTGGGAAAATCCCGGTGAAATTCACAAACTACTAATTCGCAAACCCATAAATAATTGCGCTGATTATTTATGGACCGAATGGGAGTTCATCGCGCTGCAAAATGATTCAGGCGTTATCTCGGAAATACAGGGAATCGGAGCCGATGTCAGCGAAAGAGTGATGGCGGAACAGTTAAAGGAAGAAGCTATTCTCACATCGTCATATGCCATGACCTATGGGCGCATGGGAAGTTGGAAATTAAATTTCTTAACACATCAGCTCGAGCTTAGTAAAGAGTTGCTGAGCATCCTGGAAATTGATGCAAACGAATCGCTAACCATGTCATTAGACGAATATCTCGACAAACACGTGATGTTAGAAGATCAGACCGTTGTGGTCGAGGAGCTTACAAAGGCGTTGTATAACAAGTCGGACAAGAACTACGAAGCAAACTTTTCATACCGTCTCATCACTGAAAAAGGCAACGTACGTTATTTATTCACCAAAGGAAAACTGATCGATGATGTCAGCGGTTTCGGAATCTCACAAGATATCACCCAACAGAAAGAAGCAGAACAGGCGCTTCTAAAAAGCGAGCAAAGCTTCCGACTGCTTGCAGAACATTCTGAGGACATTATCACCGAGCATCTTCCTGATGGTACTGTGCAATATATCTCTCCCTCGGTTCAAACAGTGTTAGGATATCAGCCCGAAGAAATACTCCGGAGCCAGGTTATGAATTTTTTTCAAAATGAAGATTTGAAAAATTCACTGGGGGATAAAACAACTTTGATCTTGCCGTATTCAGACCCACTCACTTTACGTTATCGTATTGCTAAGAAAGACGGAGATTATATTTGGCTCGAGAGCATTATCAAGCCGGTAAAAGAAAATGATATTATCGTAAAACTGATTTCTACTTCAAGAAATATTACAGAACGAAAAAAAGTAGAATCTGAAAGAGAGCAGCTCATCGTGGAGATGCAGCAATCGGAAGAACTATTGCGCAGCGTCATCAACTCAACTCCTGATTGGATTTATATTAAAGATCTCGAATTTAGATACCTGTTAGTCAATCAGGCATATGCTGACGCTATGCAGCTGACGCCACAGGAGTTTGTAGGAAAGAACGATCTGGATATCGGATTTTCCGAAGAATTGGTAAAGGGAAATCCAATAAAGGGAATACGTGGATTTTGGAACGATGACTGCGACGTAATTGAGTCGGGCAAAGCCAAGTTTATTCCCGATGAGCCTTCAGAGATCGATGGCGTTCCACAGGTGTTGAGTGTTGTAAAGGTTCCCCTGCGTGATGCTGAAAGTAATGTGTGGGGTGTTCTTGGCTTTGTACATAATATCACAGAATTGAAAAAGGTCGAGGATAGCCTCAGGCGAAAAGATCAGTTGCTCCAGGCCGTTGCAGAAGCGACCCACCAGCTCATCATAAATAATAATCTCGAAGATGCAATTGGCGAATCTATCCAGCTACTTGGAATCAAGATGCAGGTTGACACAGTAAGTGTTTATAAAAACGTTCTCAACCCTCATAACCACAAGTGGTTTAACAGTCGCATTAGCCAGTGGAACAGCTTCGATGACAAGCTTGCACAACCTGAGACGACTGGCCAACAATTTCCATTAAGCGAAGACTCCGATATTATGGAATCGCTTTTGAAGGAAGACATCTATTGTTCTCACACAAAGGACATTACTGATCCCTCATTGCGAGAACATTGTGAAGCAATGCGAATGAAATCCCTTGCGGTAATCCCAATTTTCACCCTGCATCACTTTTGGGGCTTTGTAAGTGTCAGCGATTGTACTTTGCAGAGAGAATGGACCATTACGGAGTTTTCAATCCTTCAATCGTTCGCGTTAACGCTGGCCGCCGCGATAGAACGCAAACAAATGGAGGAAGAGCTGATGCAGGCCAAAACGATGGCGGAAATGGCGAACATTGCAAAGAGCGAATTTCTTGCTAACATGAGTCACGAGTTGAGAACACCGATGAACGGTATAATCGGATTTACCGACCTCGTTCTCACAACGGAGTTACAAAAATCGCAGCGAGAATACCTGAGCAATGTTAAGAAATCAGCTTACGGATTACTCGATATTATCAATGACGTATTGGATTTTTCAAAGATAGAGGCAGGAAAACTTACGATCGACAGAACCTTGTTCAGACTCGATGAACTGGTAGAAGAAACGATGGATATTCTTACTGTTAAGGCCTTTGAAAAAAATCTTGAAATGATCTGCCATATTGAGCCGGGAATGCCTTCACAGTTTAATGGTGATCCTGTTCGCATACGGCAGGTGTTAGTAAACCTTCTTGGAAATGCTATTAAATTCACGATGGATGGTGAAATCCTGGTATCACTAACAAAGGCTGGAGGCATCTATCGCAAGAACGACAAACAATATCTCGATATAGAACTATCCGTAAAAGACACGGGTATCGGCATCTCGAAAGAAAAGCTTGCGAAAATATTTGAGAGCTTTACACAGGCTGACTCCTCCACTACCCGGAAATACGGGGGCACGGGCCTGGGATTAACAATTTCAAAAAGCATTGCCGAACTCATGCATGGAAATCTCTCTGTAAAGAGCGAGTCTGGCAACGGAAGCATTTTTACTCTTCACTTAGCACTCGAAGTAGTGAACGAACACCCGCAGATTTCCTCCAAACATAAACTGCCCTTTAAGAACGTTTTAATTGTCGATGACAACCAAACGAGCAGTTGGCAGGTACAACATATTTTCAATTATTTTAGAATAGATGCTGAGATTGCAGACGATGCCAAAGACGCTATCCAGAAGATAGGGAGAGCAAAAAAATCCGGAAAACCATTTGAACTTATCATTACAGATTACCACATGCCTGAGATGGACGGAGTTCATCTCATTAAAGAGATCCGTAAGAAGATATTTGGAGTTGAATTGCCGGCAATTTTGATGCTGTCATCCCTTGAAAAGAATCTTTTTCAGCATGAAGCCGAGAAAACAGGTCTATTTCAAATCCTTACCAAACCGGTAAAACTGTACGAATTGTATGGCATGCTATGCTCGTTGTTGATGACAGGGAAACAGACTAGTAAAGCGACGTCGGCAGTTCCAGTAATTAAAAAGTTTGGAGAATCAACACTGGTGATGGTTGTTGAAGACGACCCTATCAATATGATGCTGATCACGGAGGTGCTGCGGAAAATGGGATTTCAGATCCTGAAGGCTGAAAATGGAAGGAGAGCACTCGAAATTTTACCGCATCACCAACCTGAGCTTATTTTCATGGATGTGAACATGCCGGAACTCGATGGATTTGCAACTACAAGACTAATCCGCCAGATGCCTGAACCTCACTGCAACGTACCAATTATTGCACTAACCGCCGAGGCCATGCAGGGTGACAAAGAACGATGCATTGAAGCCGGAATGAATAGCTACGTCTCCAAACCCTTCCGCCTGGAAGAAATTGAATCAGTTTTAAAGAATAAAATTCAGTTTAACTGAAAATGTACGATTTGCGAGGTAAGATGTAGGATGTACGTCTCCCTATCTCGGAGTCCTTCGTGACGTACATCATAGACTATGCTCGTGGTCCCTACATCACAAATCGACACGCTTACCTCAAACATCATACTTCGTCCATCCAGATTACATCACACATTTTGCCGATACAACCCAAAACAAAAATCCTTCGTCTGCTGTAGTTATGAAAAATCTATCCGCTTTGGCTATGACAAAAAAATCGCCTTCGTTCCTATTCTGTGTGGTTATGGATCTGATTGGATACGCAACTTATGCCGTTCCTGTATTTGGTGAGTTTGGCGATCTTTTATGGGCGCCGATTTCGGCATTGATTTTTTTCAGAACATTCGGCGGATGGAAAGGAGCGTTCGGGGGGATATTTAACTTTGTAGAAGAGATACTTCCCGGTTTGGATTTCATTCCGACATTTACGCTTACATGGTTGTTCCAGAACTTCCGTAGGCCTGTTAGTTCCAGCAATAAAGCAGCGAATGCTGTCTATCAAACGGCGAGCAATCCGAGGCGATTAACGATATTCAGACAATAATAAATCTGTACCCTATTCCTTTTATTGTGATTAGGTTTAGGGATTCATCCTCTTTGAGGTAACCCCGAATCTTAGTAATATATACGTCAAGGTTTCTGGAATTATAAAACGAATCATTTCCCCACAAAAGATTGAGTATATCTTTTCTTTCGATAACCTTATTGCGGTTCTCGTACAGAAGTTTCAACAATTCACTTTCCCTGAATGAAAGCTTTCGTTCGTCTTTACCGAATACAAGCGTTTGCCGCATTGGATGAAATTGAAATTTTCCAAGTCTTACATCTTCGTTACCCAACCCAGCCCCCGGGCCTTCGTTTTTAAACCGCAATGCATTCTCAATTCGAACGATCAATTCTTCCATACTGAACGGCTTGCGTATGTAGTCGTTTCCCCCAAGCGAAAAGCCTTTAACAAGATCTTTTATTTGTGTTTTGGCTGTTAGAAAGATAATGGGAACATCGTTGTTCAGATTCCGGATATCCTCTGCAATTTCGAATCCGTCCCTGTTTGGCAACATCACATCGAGTACGCAGATGTCCGGTCTGATCTGCATGAAACGTGGTAACACTTTTCCCCCGTCATTTTCCATCGACACTTCAAAACCTCTGCTTTGCAGACTTTCCTTTACGATCTTGCCAAGGAACAATTCATCTTCTACATAGAGTACCTTAATGCTCATAATTTGAAACTTATTTTGCGAACCACCCGCCCGTGATCGTACCTGACCACCGCAGCTTCGGAAAAAGGAAGCTTGATACAAAATGTACTGCCTTTTCCCACCTGCGTTTGCAGTTCAATGAAACCCTGATGACTTCGTATGATATGATTTACGTAGCTCAATCCAAGACCGTATCCTTTGATGTTGGGTCTGTCGCCGCTCGGTACCCTGAAAAATTGTTCGAAGACCTTATCCTTGTATTCGTCCGAAATGCCAATTCCATTGTCGCTCACTCGTAGTTCGAAGAAGCTGGACCTGTCGAGTAGATGAAGTTTGATGACAGGATTATCATTGGAATATTTAAGAGCGTTATCAAGCAGGTTATAGATGACACTGGCGATATGTCTTTTATCGCCTTCGATGATAAAGTTTTCGCCTGTATATTCTATCGATGTTTGGGCGCGTTGTGTCTCGAATTGAAGTTTCATTGATTCCATTACTTCCACCACGAGCTCACCAATATCGAAAGGCTCTTTCTTAAATTGAACTTCCTTTTTTTCAAACATGGAGAGCCGAAGCACGTTATCTACCAGCAAGGCTAAACGCTGCAATTCATTTGCTGAGATGCTAAGATATTCCTGTGTTCGTTTTGGATCATCGAGCACATTGAAATTTTTCATCGCTTCGACAGCGACGCTAACCGTTGCAATGGGCGTTTTCAATTCATGCGTGATATTGCTGATGAAATCATTTTTAAGTTGGGTAAGCCTCTTCTGGCGAATAAGGTTTCGGTACAACAAAACAAATGAAAGGACGGTCAACCCCACCAGTAGAACCGAAACAAGTATCATCGGAGACATCTTTCGAAATATGTATCCGGTTGTATTCTGTATGTTTACCCTGAATGTGACCGGCTTCATAAATCCAATGGTGACTTCATTGGCCTCCGCAAGATCCGGTGGCATAAATTCTTCGCCCCAAGTGCCGGCATGTTTTGTAATTGTAAATCGCAGCTGGATTTTTTCGACAGCCAGCAACCTTCGATATTCATATTCTACTTCTTTTACCGTCAGGGAATCCTGCAGAGATTCTGCAGTTTCTAAAAACTCGATCAGTTTATTCTGACCGGTTCCAGATCTGGTGAACAGTTTTCGAACCTTTCCTGAGTCTATCCTTGCATGAACAAAAGAATCTTTGAAGAATGGATACCGTTGTCTTTCTTTCATTGGTATTCGGGAATTGAAGGAAACATTTGCTCGCAACGTATCCCGCAGTCGATTTTGCAGGCTCGAAATCATTCTAATTGAGCCTGCCCGATGCCGGACATTAACCGATGAATCCAGTTTTGTAGTATCGATCTTCATCTTACGGGCCTGGGACTGGTACACCGCTTCGCGAAAAAGAATATTTGTTTGCACCCGAAGAGCTTGCTTTTCTTCCTGGTAATTCTTATAGAGCCAGTACGACTGAAATACAACAATCGCAACGATTGCCAGGATCATCAAAAAAAGTGATATAGTAAGTCGCGGCCTGTTCATTGCAAACAAAAATAAACTTTTGAATTCGCGCCTTCCTGATTATTAACCTTAATTAACATTAAACAAAGGTGCATTAACCTCCATTGCTCCGGGCATTGGATTCAATTGTATCGTTCTTGAAAATAACTGGTGGCCTTTCCTGGTTAACTGTTACTTCCTCAAGTACCGATGCTTTGCTGGTTAAAACAACATATCCTGCGTCTATTTCTCCTTTGTCTGAAGTGATCTCGAAATTTTTTGAATAATTGCGATACCCAATATAGGTGGCCAGGAGCCGATAGTTACCGGGGCGCAGGTATTGTATATTGAAAGATCCGGCTTTATTCGAGCGACCAAAGGTAACCAGCGACGAATCTTTTGCCTGGAGAATGGTAACGGTAACGTCGGTCACGGCCTGCTTTACTGTTGTGTCAAGGAAAGTGCCCCGGATGCTTCCACTTGTTTGAGCTAGTCATATCGTTACAAAAAGCAGAACCGGGATACAGCTGTAAATCTTTTTCATACCAGGTGAATTTTTTGTCAGGGTTTCCTGCAAAATATTCATCCTTGTATGAAAGAGAGGTTACTAAGGCTTGCTTTAATGTTAACCAAGGTTAAAGAATAATGACGCGCCTAGTAACCCTCGATGAGGGCAAGTTGTTCATCATTTCTTCGTTCTTCATCGTGTATGGCGAGAGAAAGCCGCCAGTCGTGAATTGTGCGTTGTAGAGTGAGCTCGACCTTCAATTTTTGCATCTCGCCGGTGGCTGGCAAGAGTTGAAAAACAACAGAAGTAAACTTCTTATCATCGGTTGGCGTTTCATATTTGCCATTCAGGATGAAAGGTTTTTCACCTTCTATTTTTACGATAGTATTCCTAATCTGGTTATAGAGTTCTGTAAATTTACTTTTTGCCTCGTTGAATTTGTCGGATTCAAGTATCACACAATTCCAACTGTAAATTTCTTTTTTTGCAACATACTGTATAAGAACACAGTTTACCGAGCCCGGCACTTCTACAGTTGAGTGATATTGAAGGGTGCGCAAATTTCCGGTGACCTGTGCGCCTTTTATATTAATAAAGTGATTGGGATAATCCTGGATGACTTTCTGCAACGCAGCATTCACATCATTTGTAAATACACCTTGTGATTGGCAGGTAATCGTTAGAGTAGCTCCTATTACGAGTATAATTATACTTTTCATAAGCACGGGTTTGACTTACAAAGTATAAAGATTTTCTAAAATTTAAAATGGTAAAACTACGTGGAACTAATTGCAATAAATTTATAATCTCCAGCGTTATTTTACATTCATTCAACCGATAAATGCAATTTGAAGATGAACAAGAACCCGATGTATTACGACACACGCCGCACAAAAATTTGCAAGAATATCTATAAGCCTTCGCCTAACCTTTTTAGGTTTATTAAGAGTATTTGGGCGGTGTTCATGATCGGTGAATCCCCGATCAGCAAATCTGCTTATTCAAGAAGGAGAATTCATTAAGAGTTTCTATTAAAACTTATAGCACTTACCTCTGAAACCACAAAAAGTATGTGCTAGACCTCGTCGAAAGGCGGGGTTTTTTTGTGTCCTTAAGCTTTGCAAAACCCACCAGATTCCAGGTCTTCATTGTGCTCGTTTAAAATGTACTTGTGTTAGTCAGACATTCTCTGTCTCTGCTGGAATTCTTGCGAATCACGTCGCTTGCTCGGCGCGCCTGCTCGATTTAGATTATAGGTGAAGCCAAGCATGAAGTATCTTTTCAGAACAACAGTTCTTGTGTCTTCTATATAATTATCGCCAATATTCCGGCCGATGCTCTGATTCTGGTTCAATATATCGTTCACGGACAGCTTAAGTTCGCCATTTCTCTTTTTAAACAGTTGATGAGCCAGGCTTGCATTCCAAAGCGGAACATTCTGATTGAAACCTTCAGCTCTTCCGGTATTAATCAGGTAATCAAAATCAGTAGAAACAATCATAGATTTAGTTATAAAATAATTGAACTCGGTTGAATACGTCTGAGTGAAATATTCATTATCCGTATTCTGCTTAAGGGAAGTGCTCTGGGTTTGAGTACCACCATAAAGAACGTTATGATAAGACACCCGTGCGTGAATTTCAAAGTTCAACTTCTCTTTTATGTCCATATTAATCCCGACCCGTTGACTAATATTAATACTGTTCGTCGTTATTTTCCGGGCATACAGGAGGCTAACATCCCTGTTATAGTTGAAGTTGTTACTGAAGTTTATGCTGCTTCCTTTTAAGTTCTTCCGCAAAGGAATGCCAAGTGTTATTGTTGATGATGTATTGAATGCCCCATTTAGATTGACCGGCCGGATCAACTGCACTCCCCTTCCCCGCGCTGTATCAAAGTCAATACTGTTCACAAGACGGTTAGACATCTGGCCGTAATTAATATTTACATTCAGATACTTAAAGGTGGTGGGGCTAAAGCTGTTGTAGCTCGCGTTGATATTATTTGAAAACTCCTGTCTAAGTCGCGGGTTTCCCTGAACGGTTCTCAAGGCATTGGTTTCATCTCTTACGTCCTGCAATTGACTAACCGTCGGCTGGTTCGTGCGGCCACGATAATTAAATCGGAAATTTTTATTTCGATTGAAAGTATAATTGAAATTTGCCGTTGGAAAAAAGTTGATGAAGTTCTGTTTGTACATCACTGAAGAATCTTTTCCGTTTACCCTGTAAATACCTCTGATACTTTCGCTTTCTAACGTTGAATTTTGCATTGCTGCTCCCACCTGAAAACCATACTTCTGATTTTGAACCTTGAAATTCAAGCCAAGCCGGTGTGCGAGAAAAACATTTTCGAAATAATTCGTTTGCTGCAGGTTTATACTGTCATACTTTTTTGTTCCCGGGTTGTAATTGGATGCTTCGCGGTCTGAATACTGGTGTTATAGGTGTAGGCATAATTGAACTCAAGGATTTTATTCTTAGCAAACGGTTCCGTGAATGATGCACTTATCACATTATTCGATCCTGTTCCTGTATGCTTCTGAAATCTCTCTCCCTAACATAATCGATCGAATCATTGGGCTTGTAAAACGTTAGGGGCGAAAAGGTTCTTCCAGTACCCTTACTATTATTAATAGCGTCACTCCATCCTAATGTCAGTGTTCTGCCACGCGTGCGGAATTTCCGCCGATATAGGAGATTACTATTAAGGCTTCGTCCCTCCCGCTCGTTTCCATTGTCATTGATTCCTGTTATAGCAACGTAATCCATCCCTGGCTGTGTAGTCCGTGTTGATGTTGAACTCTTGTTATCCCTTGAAGAGTTCTGACGAACCAGGCTAGGTGTAAACAAAATTGAATTCATGGAATCTATGTAGTATTCCATACGCAAGTTCACCCGGTGATTTTGGTTCCTTGTTCGTGATTCACCATTGTCATTCAAATATGTGATAGAATCGTTTGGGAAAAACGTTTGACGTGTGCTGACCTGGCTGGTTTGATTGTCAGATTGAGAATAAAAATAACTTGCTGTTACGTCGAGCTTCGTTCCGATCTTGTCAGTATAGTTTATTCCGATCGATCGTGTATTTGTCACGCCGCTTCCATCGGGTCCCTGTGCCGGAGCCTGGATGCGTGCTCCACCCTCACCGCCCAAGCCACCCATTTTTGTTACCATGTCGTTGAATCCAAAAGATTGGCGGTTTAAGTTATTCAGGTTTGAGACCACAGAAATCCGGCGCGTATCATTGAAACGGTTTGCTGTAACATTTCCCATATAACGTCCACCGCTTCCGACGCTTGCGATCGCTCGGCCAAAGTAGCCTTTACGCTTATCCTTTTTTAATTTGATGTTGATGGCTTTTGTACGGCTGCCATCATCGATACGGGAAAATTTAGCCTGATCGCTCATATCGTCGAAGACCTGTACAGAAGCAATCATGTCTGCAGTAATGTTCTTCGTCGCCATTTTGGGATCGTTTCCAAAAAATTCTTTGCCATCGACATATAATTTCGGAACATCCTCGCCTTGCGCTTTAACGTTACCATCCTTATCTATTTCAACACCGGGAAGCTTTTTCAACAGGTCCTCGGCAGTGGAATTTGGTTTTGTTTTAAATGAACCGGCATTAAATTCCACTGTATCTTTTTTCACGAGGATGGGCGGTGCCTCAACGATAACTTCGTCGAGCACTGTACTTTTTTTGTCCAGGTGTATCATGCCCAGGTCCAGAACGGTTCCCGGGGAAAATATCTGAATTTTCTTTGAAAAAGTCTGGTAACCCTGAAACGTAACAAGGAGACGGTACGTGCCCGTGTCTATGCTCCTTATTTCGAAATCACCTTTTGAATTCGCGAGTGAGAATGCAACAATTGAGGAATCTATAAGGGTTAACACTGAAACGGTCGCTTCAGCCATCGATTCCTTAAATAAAGGATCGGTTAACTTACCCCTTACAATTCCGGCCTTGTTTTGTGCTACAACGGTTAGTATGGATAAATGTATAGTAACAAGGATACAAATTGATCTTCTCATAAACCGGGGCGGTAGAGTTTGAGTTTTAGACGACACCGGGAGAGGAAACTTGTGCAGACGACTGTCGTCAGTCGGGAGTCGAAAGTCAGGAGTCAGGAATGCAACCCTCGTGAGCAAAGTTAGTGGCCTTAATTGCTAATCTGTTACTCTCTCCTGACTCTCGATTCCGGACTACTACTCATTACCGACTCACGAAAATTAACTAAACAGGTACTCAACATCTTCCCTGGTGAGTGACTTCACAAAGCCTTCGTCATCGGAAATCAGGTCTTTCGCCAATATTCTCTTCTTTTCCTGGAGCTGCAAGATTTTGTCTTCAATCGTATCCTTACAGATCATCCTGTATGCGAAAATATTTTTGGTTTGACCAATACGGTGGGTTCGGTCGATCGCCTGTTGCTCAACAGCAGGATTCCACCATGGGTCAACGATATAAACATAATCAGCGGCCGTAAGGTTCAAACCGACTCCACCTGCCTTTAAAGAAATCAGGAACACCCTGCAATTATCTTCGTTTTGAAAACGCTGAATTGCTTTCTCACGATCTATCGCAGATGTACTGCCATCAAAATATTCATAGTCTACCTCCAGTTCCTTTAACTTCTCCTTGATAAGGGCTAACATTCCAAGAAACTGTGAAAATACCAGCGCCTTGTGATTACTAATATTTTCAGTGATCTCTCGTCCTAATTCATCCAGCTTAATTGAGTGATTAGGGAATTTTTCTGTTTCGTTCAGTATTGCCGGTGAGTCGCAGATTTGGCGAAGCTTCATAAGTCCCTGCAATATGGTAAGCTGTGACTTCTGAATACCCTGCTGCTCAATCGTGCCTAGTATCTTATCACGGAAATCATTTCGGTAGGCATCGTATATATTCCGTTGTTCGTCTTCCATTTCGCAGTACAGAATTGTTTCTGTTTTGTCGGGAAGATCTTTCGCCACCTGTTCTTTTGTGCGGCGGAGAATGAAAGGATATAAAAGTTTACGCAAATGATCTTTGCGATCGGCTTCGCCAAACTTGTCGATCGGGATAGAAAATTCCTGCCTGAAAAATTCGATGCTTCCCAGCATTCCCGGGTTGAGGAAATTCATTTGGGCAAAGATGTCGAAAGTATTATTTTGAAGCGGGGTACCACTCAGGCATAACCGGTTCTTTGCGCGCAATAATCCAGCCGCCCTGGTAACCTTACTCGAAGGGTTTTTTATCGCCTGCGATTCATCAAGAACCACGTAATCAAATGGAATATCAACCATTAACTTGATGTCACTTCTTAGAGTTCCATAGGTAGTAATGATGACTTCCTTACCAGCAAACTGTTCCTTGCTTCTGTTACGCTCTCCTCCGTGATGTATATGATAGGTAAGGCTGGGGGTGAATTTTTTGATTTCGTTTTCCCAGTTAAACATCAGGGTGGTAGGACAAACAACCAGTGCCTGTAATTTCTGGTTGTGATGTTTGTAATAATGTAAGAACGATAACGCCTGAACCGTCTTTCCGAGACCCATATCATCAGCGAGAATCCCACCCCAGCCGATCTCACTGAGATAATTAAGCCAGTAATATCCATGCTCCTGGTACGGACGCAATATATTTCTCAGATGCTCAGGAATGGGAATTTCCTTGATTTGCTTAAACTCTTTAAGCTGCTCATATTTCTCTTCGAGTCTTACAACCAATTCTTCTTCGCTGCGATTATCATACAGCTCATCGATCACGCTGACATGATACTTCGAGAGCCGCATTTGATTCTGCTTACCTTCGCCTACCCTGAACAGTAAGGAATATTTCTTAATCCATTCTTCTGGAAGTATGCCCAGCGTGCCGTCATTCAATGGAACAAATTGCTGACGATTTGCAAGTGCTTTTTTCACGTCCGCAATTGTGACTTTTTGTTCTCCAAAAACTATATCGACTCTGGCATCAAACCAGTCAGTATTACTACTGATATGTATTTTTGTTTGAGGCTTGGCAGTATTGAAGCGGAAGTTTTTCAGGGCATCGAACCCATATACGGGAATCTTCATGTCCTTCATCGCATCTACGAACAGAAAAAACCAGTTGTTCTTTAAGACATCATTGCCCTTCAGGGCCAGCTGCTGGCCGCCTTCAGGACGAATGAAGTTCGAGTGCAGCATTTCAATCTTCTGAAAAAAATCCTTTTCTTTTTCCTTGTTGCGATGTACGATCCAAACTTTTTCTCCATCTGGAATTACCAGTTCGTCCTTTCCTCCCGGTTTCGTTTCAAAGCCTTTGTACGAAAATAACGGTTGAAAAACAAGGTAGTCTCCTTTCTCTTGCAACACCACTCTTTTTTCAGGATCCCCATCCTTGACCTGGCTGATCAACTGCTGATCGAATTCAACATGATAGTCTTTGGTGAGCGGTAAAATAAATTGCCTTAATTGTTCAGGCCATTCCGCCTTGGTATAGCTTAGCTTTCCCTTCGAGGTAAAGCGGTCTACTAATTTTGCGTCTTCGGGCTTATCCCATAAATAGAGATTCTGATTATAAAAAAACAGAAGACTGCTGTTAATGACATTATCCGTAACGGGAACATGATGACCGCTAAGTTTCACCCAACATTCGACCTCAAAATTGCTTCCGTTAACACATGCCTTAAAATAAGGAGAAACAAAGTCTGTAACGATTCCCGCCGTGCGTATATTCTCTGTTCTGAACGCTTTCTTATCACTGAGATAAAAGACGAATGGATTTGATGCTAAATCGAGTAATACTTTTCTGAGCTTGGGATGAAGGTATTCTACGATCAGGGACTTGGTTTCTTCCGGCAGATCGTCTTCTTCGTGATGAATAATATTCTCCCAAATACCGCTGAATGGTGAATTGCGATTGAGGTACTTTGTAATCTCTATCGATTGAAATTTGCGCAAAACGGGAACCAGTTGTTTATCACTTTCTTTTAACTGGTCAATATTTACGAACTTGCTCAGATCGAGCTTTTCAACCTTGCCAGCGAAGGCCGTTTGGTCTTCGTTTGACTCACCGGTTACAGCTTCAACCAGGAAGCCCGGGTAAGCATCCTGGTTAAAATTAAAAACAACGCCAAGGGTCTGGCCAGCCCTTTCAATTTTCTCGGAAACCTCGCTTTCCATCACTACAGTTTCTGCTTCAACAGGGGCGAAGCGTTCTTTCTTTAACGAGTCCTGAGGCGTAATTCGTTTAATGGTGGGATCGAGTACCCGCAAGAAAGGCTTGCCATCCTTATACGTAAATTCAAATTTCCCCTTCAGATCATCGTCGAGTGAGTAGCCATACATTTCAAGGAGCTTGTTTTTTTCCTTATCCCAATTACGAATCGAGTCAAAATAATAAGGGCCATGGGCATATAGCAATTGCAGCAACACGATCACTTTTGGCAAGCACAGGGGGTGGTGCCGGTCTTCATATTCACAGCTGGTATCAAAATTTCGCTCTTCATTTTTTCTAATGACTACATTATAAACGACTCCATCAAGCTCAACAGTGGCTTTCACCATTTCATCCTTCGCGGAAACTATCGTCGCTTTATTTTCTCTTAGATACGCTTCTGCCTCCTGGTGAGTTTCCGGAGAACATAGGAGACGGATCGTCCGCTGATCAATAACTTTCATCTTCACAACCGTA
Organism: Flavitalea sp.; assembly: GCA_036742645.1. Lineage (GTDB taxonomy): Bacteria > Bacteroidota > Bacteroidia > Chitinophagales > Chitinophagaceae > Flavitalea. Next base: position 5,483 of record DAINQQ010000007.1, on the reverse strand, counting down.
TGCCTTTGATCATACTCAACGTCTTCGGCCTTTAACTGGTTTTTATCCAGCATTTCCTGTAATTGTATCAGCGCTGCGGCTTCATGGCGGCATATATCTCCAAGGTTGTAGGGGCAGGCGCAACGAACAGAAAGCGTCTTGGGATCCTTGAATTTCTGGATATTTACCTTGTAATAAGTTGAGTAACTATCGTCTTTAACCCGGAAAGCGACGGAATCGAGGAGCACATCATATTCTATCAGTTCTACATATCCGATTGCGTGAATTTTCTTTCCTCTCCGGATTACCTCGTCTGTGCCATTCGTATATATGTACTTAATAAGATGTGGTAACGCCATTGATCAGATTTCCAGTTTAAAGTTTTCTATTTGGCAGCTTGCAATTAACAGTTGGCGTGCCTACTAACTGCAAATTGCCAACTGCTGAATGCCTTTCTTAAAGTCACTGCTCAAAAAAGGGCAATCTGCAAAAGTAAAGAAAAAATGCCGAGTAATCGGGGGAAAAACAGCTGTGCCTTCAAATTAACGAAGCAACCTGAATATTAGTAAATTCTTCTTAACAATGGTTGGTATAGCCTTTGCCAACTATACCTTTGCAGTCGTTATAAGGCTGCAATAAATGTTTAAATTGAAAATATGTTTATCCACAGTTCGCGTGCCTTACTAATTTTCCTACTGATTCCCTGGCTGGCTTTTTCACAAAAATTAAAGAAAGCTGATAAAGCGATTGTCGATAAGCTGCAGGCTCACATTTCCTACCTCGCCGACGATAAGCTCGAAGGCAGAAGGGCCGGAACCAACGGAGAAAAGCTCGCCGCGGAATATATCAGCCAGCAATTTCAAAAGGCAGGCTTGCAACCCAAAGGCGACAACGGAAGCTGGTTCCAGTCTTTCGGTATTTATGACGGAAAGCAGGTCAATCCTTCAACCCATCTGATCATCAACGGAAATGACCTGAAATTAAATAGCGAGTATTTTCCGCTTTCTTTTAGCGCAAACCAAAGCACGGAAGCAGCGGTATCTATGGCGTTGTCGGAAAGCGGCGTTCCCTGGTTTGTTGACATAAAAGATATGTTGGAGGAAAACAAAGACAATCCGCATTTTGACTTAAACCAGGCGCTTGTCAAAAAAGTTGATGCAGCATCTGCAAAAGGAGCGTCAGCCCTGATCTTTTATAACTCTTCGGAAATAGCTGACAGTCTTGGATTCAATGGTAAGGATCGAATACAGACTTCTAAAATTCCAGTGATTTTCATGACGAATGATGCGCAAAAAAAATATCTTTCTGATGAATCAGCTGCATTAGACATTAAATTGAAGGTAGATATTGGCGATAAGAAGAGGACGGCCAGCAATGTGGTCGGATATGTTGATAATAAGGCACCCACAACTGTTGTTCTGGGTGCGCATTACGATCATCTTGGCTATGGGGAGGATGGAAATTCGCTATTTAGAAGCGCTGAAAAATCTATTCATAACGGTGCTGATGATAATGCTAGCGGCACCGCTGCATTGATCGAATTAGCCAATGAGCTGAAGGCTTTGAAAAACAAGAGCAACAATTATTTGTTTGTAGCTTTCTCGGGAGAAGAGTTGGGTCTGCATGGCTCGAAGTACTTTACTGAACATGCCCCAATAGATCTGAAAGCGATCAATTATATGGTCAATATGGATATGGTAGGCCGGTTGAATGAGCCCAGGAAAACTCTTACCATTGGAGGATATGGTACATCCCCCGTTTGGGCGCAGGTCTTTTCTGCCTTGAACAAGAAAAAAACTTTTACCATAAAGTTTGACTCCAGTGGGAGTGGGCCTAGTGATCACACTTCGTTTTATAGAAAAGATATTCCGGTACTGTTCTTTTTTACCGGCTTGCATACCGATTATCATAGACCAACTGATGATTTCGAAAAGATCAATTATACGGGGGAGCTTCAGATCGTTAAATATATTGTGAGTGTGATTGAAGCAAGCGGATCAAAAGGAAAGCTTGCGTTTACAAAAACGCGGGAACAACCGACGGGAACAACTGCAAGATTTAACGTCACGATGGGTATCATGCCGGATTATACTTTCAATGGAAGCGGAGTAAGGGTTGATGGAATCTCAGAAGGGCGGCCTGCACAAAAAGCCGGCTTGCAGACTGGAGATGTGATTGTGCAGTTGGGTGAACACAGCACTGTTTCCATGGAAGCGTACATGCAGGCACTTTCTAAATTTAAAAAGGGCGACAAAACAATCGTGAAATATAAAAGAGGAGAAGGCATAGCCGAGGCAGAGATTGAATTTTAATGGTCGACAGTCGACGGTTGAACTGTAAACGTTAGATTTTTTTCATGAAACTGAAACTCGACTTTGATGATCTTGCCGATGAGTTCTTCTCCGATACCCGGCTGATCGGCATTGTAGCTTCACTGAAAGATTACCAGTTCTGCTGGCATTTGAATCAGCTTCTTAGATTCGATTTCAGGAATAATAATGAAATAGAAATTCAGCTTAATAAGAAGAAACGCGATTATTTTTTTTCAGTATTTGAATTTCGCGAAAAAAATAATTCGCTGGTCCATTACCTGTATAATAATCAGTTTGATGGCGAATACCTGCTACCGGAATTCAAGCACCTTGATTTTTTATGGCTATTAAAAGGTGATCCAGTACAGGACGAAACTATGCAATCAATTATGCAGGCCATCAGAACTATTAACGGTGTTCAACTCGTTATGGAGTTGACGAATGAAAAAATTCGTAACAGAGGTCATTTGATATTTTAGTTTTCTTCGTGTCCTTCGTGAACCATCTGATTCTATAGTCAAGGGGTTCACGCAGAATACAACGGAAGACACACAGGACACGAAGGGTAATAGTTAGGTCACATTTAAATAATTAATTACTATGTGGAAAGAAGAAAACAACAAACTATATCGCAAGTTTCAATTCAAAAACTTCTCCGAAGCTTTTGCGTTTATGACCAGGGTAGCATTGCAAGCCGAAAAAATGGACCACCATCCGCTCTGGACCAATGTTTATAATACTGTTGAAGTATGGCTATCGACTCACGATGCAGGAGATACCGTTACAGATAAAGATCGCCAGTTGGCAAAAAAAATAGACGCGCTGGTCGCCTAATGAACATCAAAAGTTGTTATGGGGCGATTCTGGGATGCTCAACAATCAATTCGATACAAACTTCAACCCAATTATAGAGCCAATCAACGTTGAAAGAAACAACAGTCTCAAGAAATCTGCCGGCTCCTTAAAGAAAATAATCCCAACAATCACCGTTCCCACTGCCCCGATTCCTGTCCATACCGCGTAGGAAGTTCCTATCGGCAATGTTTGACTGGCTTTGTACAGTAAGACCATACTGATAGATAAACTGACAAAAAACCCGATCATCCACATGGTAAATGATGTTCCGGTTGCTTCCTTTGCCTTCGCGAGACAGGTCGCAAAACCTACTTCAAAGAAACCGGCTATGACGAGTATGATCCAGCTCACGGAGAGATTTTTAGAGTAATGATCGGAACTCAAATCACTTCACAGAAATAATAAATTCGTTCTTTTCTGTTAATCGCCCGATTGGCGCAAGATGTCTTTCGAGTCCGAATTTATTTAATACGGATTCAATCGCTGCAGTACCTGAAACATCGGCTGCTATTAAGAGACCTCCGCTTGTTTGAGGGTCCGCAAGTATTGCCTGGCTGAATTTATTTATGCCTGTAACTTTAGTTCCGTAACTATCCCAGTTTCGCAAGCTTCCGCCCGGCACAGATTTCTGGTCGATATAAAAATGGAGGTCATCCGTTATAAGCGGAACTTTTTCCAGGAATATTTCTGCTGACAGATCACTGCCTTCTGCCATCTCAACAAGATGCCCGAGTAACCCAAAACCGGTAACATCCGTCATTGCAGTCACCGTACTTAATTCCCCCAGCGCCTCGCCTACCTTATTCAGTTGCATCATTTGGCGGGAAGCAAGTTCCATATGTACGGGCTTAAGTATTCCTTTTTTTTCTGCAGTAGTTAAGATGCCAACCCCTAATGGTTTTGTGAGATAGAGAATATTGTTTTGACGCGCGCTATTATTTTTTTTCAAATGATCCACCTGCACCACGCCATTCACTGCAAGGCCAAATATTGGTTCGGGAGAATCAATACTATGACCACCTGCCAACGGAATTCCTGCTTCCAGGCAAATGCTTCTTCCTCCCTCAATAACACGTTGTGCAATTTCAGGCGCCAGTGTATTTATTGGCCACCCAAGTATAGCGATGGCCAGTACAGGTTTTCCACCCATAGCATAGATATCACTGATAGCGTTTGCAGCCGCGATCCTTCCGAACTCGTAAGGATCGTCAACGATCGGCATAAAAAAATCAGTGGTTGATACCAATGCCGTTCCATTTCCTATATCGAGTACTGCAGCATCATCTTTGCTGTGATTGCCGACGAGTAGCTTGTCGTTATCGGGCATTGATAAATTACTATGCAGTATCTGATCTAAAATTTTGGGAGATATCTTGCAACCGCAACCTGCACCATGAGAATACTGCGTTAGCCTGACTGTCATTGCATCATTCATAATGAAAATTTTGCGACCATTATCGATGCACTATGCTTTAGAACTTTTTCCGCATTCCCTGAAGCGTCGATTTTTTCACTGGTAATCGTTTTAATAAGTTCCCTCCCGTTAATGCGGTTGTTTAATCCTTTCAAATAATACTTATCATAGTACTTCAATAAAATTCGGAAGGATTCCTTTGAATCATCCTCTAATAAATAATTGATAGCTGACTTTGTCTCCAAACCTCCTAACCGTTTACGAATCCTGATTATCGAATTAACCATTTTTTCTTTGTCCAGTTTCCCATAACATTCAACAACATAGTCCAACCGTTGTTCGAATGGAATGTCGACAAAATAGACGGGAGATAGCCGCATTTTTTCCCAAAAAGGTTGCGGGATATTTATTAGCCCGATGCGCTGGCTTTCATCTTCAAGCCAGATGACATGGGATGCTGCATCCTCGTCGATAGTGGACTGAGTTGCGAGTTCATGAGCGAGGATATTTTCGAACATCTCTTGCGACGGTTGCGCAGGCTGCCCAATAGCGCCGAAAGCAGAACCCTTATGACAGGCAATCCCTTCCAGGTCAATAACTTTTTCGCCTTTTTTCTCGAGCTCCTTCAATATTATTGTTTTTCCCGAGCCCGTATAGCCGCCGATAATTTTGATATCGTATGAACTGTCGAAAGTCTTAAGCACATGATTGCGATATGATTTATATCCACCGGTTAGCGTGAATACTTTGAACCCATATAAATCCAGTAACCAGGCAACGGCTGCGCTACGCATACCACCCCGCCAGCAGTGTACTAAAACGATGGCTGATGGCCGTTGCTCTGTGGCGGTACTTTTTTTATCGAGCATCTGCCTTCGATAATCGATCAACGATTCCACTTGCTCTACCATAGCTCGCATCTT
>DAINQQ010000006.1:0-57471 GCA_036742645.1 Flavitalea sp. | reverse complement strand
ATCGAACCAGCGACCTACTGATTACAAATCAGTTGCTCTACCAGCTGAGCTAAAGTGGCAATTCTCTTTTTTCCTCCCCGACGCGATCCCTTCACCAAGCTACCTTGGTAATCGCCTGGCCCTTAAAAAGAACTTTCTATACACACTGATCCACTGAATTTTTTGGGAAGGCAAAGGTAATCGAATTTGTTAAATCCCAAAATTTTGATCTGTAATTTTTTAAGAGAGTTAACTGACAAAAAAGGAATGAATCAATGGGGATGAAAAGGTTCTATTGTTGTCGAAATGGAGCTAATATTACAAACAGAGAAGATGACGTATCACGGTGGATAATCGTCGAATTTATACTCATCGCTTAAAAAAGAAAAACCTCCGAAGAGGTTTTTTAAGTTTATCAAGCTATTTGCTTTTCTAAGTTTATCAAGCTATTTGCTTTTCTTTTTTTCTTTTTATTTGGGTGATTAATGATTCCAGCGCTGCTTCGAAAGATTCCTCGAAAGATTTCGAGGACGCTTTCACAAAGAATTGATGCCTGGGAACCTGTACTCTTATTTCTGCGATTTTGTCTTTGATAGTATGCACCACATTATCCAATTTTAAAAAAACATCTACTTTGATAATGCGGTCATGAAATGTGTTGATTTTTTGAAGTTTTTTGCTTACATATTCTGTCAATTTTGAATCGGGATTGAACCGCACAGTCTGAATGTTAACGTTCATAAATCGCAATTTAAGTGAACAATAAATGAAAGAGCTGACTTACCTACGAGGTACATATTGAAATTACTTCAGGCGGGCTTTTTTTCCAAATTAATATTCTTGAGAAACAAGCATTTTAACAGTTGAATCAAGCCTTGGGGTGTGCTTTTTTGTAGGCATCTTTGAGCTTCTCGATCGTGTTATGCGTGTAGACCTGAGTAGCTGCCAGACTGCTGTGTCCTAGAAGCTCTTTGATCGAGTTTAAATCCGCTCCATTGTTAGAAAGATGGGTAGCAAATGAATGACGAAGAATATGAGGACTCTTTTTTTGAATCGTAGTTACCAGGTTCAAATATCTTTTTATAACTAAGTAAACGTACTTTGGATAGAGCTTTTTTCCTTTTTGATTTAATAACAAATATAAAGTGTCGGCATTTGGAAAATTTTCCCGTTTTTCCTTGATATATCCTTGAATTGCCTGGTTGAGCTTGGAACTTATCGGAATAATTCTTTCTTTATTTCCCTTACCAATCACTTTTACCGATGCACCATGGATATGCTGTTCTTTTAGATTGATCAATTCCGACAGACGCATGCCGGTATTGTAAAATATCTCCACGACAAGTCTTTCAGTTTTGCCTGCCCAGGAGTCGGGAAATTCAACAGTATTGAGTAAGGTGAAAACATCACCTTGATCCACGAAGGCTGGCAGTCGCTTATTATTCTTTGGAGAGGTAATGGTTCCCATAGGACTTACTTCGAGATTACCCGTCTTTATATGGTATTTGAAGAATGACTTCAAAGCAGATATCTTCCTGTTAATACTCCTTGAACTTCGCTTTTCTTCTTTCAGCGACGCCAGCCAACTGCGTATACAAACGCTCGTTATTTGCGGCAAAGCAGCATCTAAGAGTTGAAATTGCCTGTCCACAAACTCATAAAACTGCCGCAAGTCGTCACTATATGAACGTATTGTATGGGGAGAGTATCGCCGTTCATATTTAAGGTAATTGATAAAATCAGTAACCGCGCCAGGAATTATCTGATTGATGCTACTCATTGTTAAGTAAATTAATGCAATTAATCTTACTTAATTTACGATACTATCTTTTAATCGAGGCAGATTTTCATCAAATAAAGAGTTTATTACACATCTGAAAAAGTTAACGTTGCTGATAGATGAATAAAATTTTTCATATTTTCCTGACGGGAGGTACACAGAAAGAAAATTATTATTTGACCATGCATTTTCTGTTTTCACATTTATTCCTCGATAACCGTGGTCACTCATAACGCTAATCACCGCTTTATTGGCTGTTTTATCCTGTATGTCCTCTACTAGCGTTGATACTACTTTATTAGTATATACCAAATACTGCAGGTAAGCTTCATCCAATTCCTTCTTTGAGATTCGCGGATCATAAAAATTTGTGTTTGCTTCTCTTCCTATACTATCATATAAGCACGGGTAGTGAGGCATCATCAGATGGGTATATATGAATCTGGGCCTTTCTGACTTCACTTGCAGGGCTTTCGTGGTTAATTCTAATAAAGTGTGATTGCCTTCCCTGAAATTGTTTTGAAAATGATTCGCCAGCCATCTGAACCTGGGAGCTGCTTTCTGGTGAAGATGCCAAACAAGGTCCTTGTTCATTCTATTAAATAATGTCTTGAACGTTATTAATTCCAATTCACTTGGCAAAAGTCCCGTATTGAATCTGGAAGGTTGGTTGTTTATTTTGAAGATTGAATAGTTCTCTACTTCGTAGTTAAGGTCAGTTAAATACTTTATCAGGTTACTATTTGTGATTGTTTCTTCCGCCCTTGAATAGTCTTCAACCTGGATTTTTTTCCCGGCTGATGTCCATGACAAGTAATTCATATCAAATGTGGATGCCATTGACAAGGATGTAGCCATATAATTACTGGTAGGTCTTGTCGCTACAAAGAAACCTCTGTTCCTAAGAAAAGTTTCAAATCGGCTATTATCATAGTTAAAATAACTCTTGAGCGAACTTGAGCCGCAGTACTCGTCTATCACTACAAGATAAATATCCGGCTTTTGGCAGCCGATGCACACAGCTGCATCAACCGTTTCTTCCTGTTGAGTCGTCCTCTCCGATTTACCAAGGCGTAAACCAATATTGACTAGATCGAAAACAACAATCAGAATACAGAATGTATTAAGGTATAGGGTAAGTTTTCTAAAGTTCCTTCGGGAGCGTTTGATTAAAAAATAGCCAGCTAAAAAAAGCAAGAACAAACCAGGCAACAAAATACTATAACGCGACAGCGGGTGCAACCACCCTGAATATTTGAAGGCATCCAGGATAGCACCAAAAAAAAGATATACGAGGAGAATGTAACTTGTTAGTAAGCCCGCTTTATGATATGATCCGGTTAACTTAAAAAATATGAACATAAATGCTGTAGCTACTATCAGCATGCTGAAGAAATACAAAAAAAGATCAGCTAAAGGAACGAGACGTGGATATTCACTGTAGCCGTGTGTTAAAAAAAAGAGTATGATGCCGGCTACATGGTAAGGAAAAGCTTGTAGTGTGGAGAAAATACGCATGTCTTTTCTTTAACGCGCAGGAAATAGCGGAAAGTTTACAGGATTCGCGCAAAAATAAAGGTCATCAAATGATGACCTGCAATATTATAAATGTATATCTGAAATATATTATCCTTCTATTTCCCCGTTGGAAACCTTTTGCTTATAAACAGCCTTGAGAACTTGTGCGCGCCGTTTAACTGAGGGCTTGGTAAATGATTGACGCTCTCGAAGCTGAAGTAATATTTTAGCCTTTTCAAACTTTTTTTTATACTTTTTAAGCGCCTTGTCAATATTTTCGCAATCCTTTGAATCGATAATGAGCATAATTGATACCTCCTTTAAGTGCTTTTAAGGGTTGCAAATATAAAAAGAAATCTGTAACAGGAATAACAAATCAAAAGAATTCTAGAAAATGTTTACTGGGATCATTGAAACACAGGGCGTTTTGAGAGAAATCAAGGCCTCCGCCAGAAATATAATTATGTGGATTGAATCATCTATTTCGCGGGAGCTAAAGGTAGATCAAAGTGTTGCGCACAATGGCGTATGTCTCACCGTCGAGGAGGTAAATAATGACATGCACCGTGTTACAGCAATCCAGGAAACACTTCTAAAGTCCACTATTGAAGCGTGGAAAATTGGGGAAAGGATTAATATCGAGCGTTGTATGCCCATGAATGGCCGAATCGACGGTCACATTGTTCAGGGACATGTTGATACCTGCGGCGTATGCACCAGCATCAATCAAAACGAAGGAAGTACTGAATATCGCCTTAGATTTCCCGAAAGATTTGCTCACCTGGTAATTGAAAAGGGATCCATTTGTATCAACGGGATTAGTCTAACTGCTTTCAATGTAGGGATCAAAGAAGTCTCTGTGGCAATTATCCCATACACGTTTCACCACACTAACATGAAGGATATCAGGGAAGGAGATTTGTTGAACATCGAATTTGACGTGATCGGGAAATATATTCAAAGGTGGCAGCAGGTACAATCTACGATTGCAAATAGGGATACTGGGATCAGTCACGATATTTGAATTCGATTGAGTTAGGAGTTTACCATTAACAGCTTTATTTCCAGTCGCTGCATCGAACCTTCAATTTTGACTACAAACATTCAAACCAGAATCCTCGCTTCAATTATCATCTTCTGGATGGTGATTCATATTTTCCTTCTTTATTATTTTGGCATCAGAACAGATGGGGAGGCTATTAAATACATCAGGGAAGCCAACAATTTAATTACGCACCACAGCTTGTCTTCGCGAAATTTTTGGATGTATATCACACAGATTGTTTTGATTTTCGTTTCCCTGAAGCTTAGCCTGGGATATGAGTTTGTGGTTGGCGTACAACTCCTCATCAGTGTTCTGGCAACGCTTAGCTTTTACCGATTAGTAGCACATCTTTTTGGCAATAAAACAGGATTGTTTGCAGCGATTTGGTTTCTATGTGTCCTGCCAATACACCAGTTTAATACTTTCCTTCAAACAGATTCACTGTTTTATAGTTTCACTATTATCTACTCCTCCTATCTGCTCCGGTTGACAAAATTGACCTTGAAAGTTACTGGTATTTTACTATTGGGATTAATCATCATTTCGATCACCCGACCAACTGGCCTCTTTTTTTTCCCGGCAACTTTCTTTTACTTGTATTTTAAATTCTTTACAGTTTTCAACCTTTCCTACAAGTTGGCTTTTCTTACTGTAGTTTCAATCTTCTTTCTATATTTTCTAGATGTGGCCATTGGAAGTGGCGGTGAATTGGATTTTATGTCCCCAGCCCGCGACGAAACAATAATCTGCGGAGTTCCTACTCGCCCATACCTTGTGAAGATCGATGAATCAGAGAATGGGAATTCCCTGTTTGGCATCTTTTATTATATCTCACATAACTTTTCCCAGTTCCTGAGACTGGCATTCTCCAGAAGTGTTGCTTTTTTTGGAATCCTTCGTCCTTATTATGGTAGTGTGCATAAGATTTACCTTTTACTTCTCTTTCTACCGATGTATTTGATGGTTATGGTAAGTTTGAAGTTCTGGATAAAAAGGGATCGCTACATATTATTGTATTTCACTACTTTGATTTTTCTTACTTGGGTCACCGTGATACTAAGTTGCGATGACTGGCACAATCGCTTTTTCCTTACTATTTCTCCCTTCCTAATTGTTTTAGCGCTCCCTGGAGTTGAAGGTTTTTTACCTCGAGTTTTAAAAAGATATTTTAATTGATCTCAGAAAGAAGGCCCTACTGAGCATGGCCAAATAATAGATCAAATCTTTTTTCCTTTCAAGGCTGTTCTCACCGCCAGATCCATAATCCTTTCTGAAAATGGACGTGTAATTTCATTTAATTCCTCAATTTTTGCCTGAATCATATCCTTATTATCCGCGCCTGCAATTGTTCTCAATTCATCAACCGCTTTCGTAGTCCTTACGATCTCATCTTCAGCAAGATATTGCTTGTGCTTCTCCATGAAATTTATTGACGCTTCAATCATTTGAAAAGCCTCCGTTTTCGCTTCTACAAGCGCTCTCGTGGCAATATCCTCCTTAGCATGTAATATTGAATCCTGAAGCATTGCTTCAACTTCGGCGTCGGTAAGACCATACTGCGGCTTTACTTCGATACTTTGTTCCAGGCCGCTTCTAACTTCCTTTGTTTTCACAACCAGAATTCCATCGGCGTTGAGGAAAAATGAGACTTCCAATTTCGGAAGCCCAGCCGGCATGGCTGGAATTCCTGTAAGAATAAATTCTGCCAGTTTGCGATTGTCTTTTACAAGATCTCGTTCCCCTTGAAATACTGAAATGCGAATTCCGCTCTGTCCATCCTTTTGCGTGGTATATTGTCTTGTAACCTTCGTAGGAATTTTTGAATTTCGCGGAATCAATACATCCATCAATCCGCCCATTGTTTCGATGCCGAGCGATAAAGGAGTGATGTCCAATAAAAGAAGGTCTTTATTATTTCCGGCGAGTATATCGGCCTGAATCGCGGCTCCCAGTGCTACTACTTCATCAGGGTTTAATTCGTCATGCACCGGTTTGCCAAAAAAAGAGCTCACACAAGCCTTAACTAAAGGAACGCGCGTCGATCCACCCACCATGATAATCTCGTCAATGTCTTCCGGTTTAAGGGAAGCGTCGAGCAAGGCGTTTTTACAACTTTGAATCGTTCGATCAATGAAAGGCTGAATCAAATTTTCAAATTGTTCTCTTGTTATAGTAACCGTGAAGCCGCCTACCTCCGATTTGAAGGAATCATTTTCCGATAAATGTTTCTTTGCACTTTCTGCAGTTAATCGTAGAGTTTGAGCAAGTTGCTTATTTATCGTTGGTTCTATTGCTGATATTTTCTGTTGTTCCAGCCAAAAAAGTACAACACCATGATCGAAATCGTCGCCGCCCAGGTAAGTATCTCCGTTTGTGGAGAGCACCTCAAAAATCCCGTTAACAATCCGTAAAATCGAAATATCAAATGTGCCACCTCCGAGATCATATACTCCAATTATCTTTTCTTCATCCTTCTTTAATCCGATCCCATAGGCGAGACTGGCCGCAGTCGGTTCGTTGATTATTCGCAAAACTTCAAGACCGGCAAGTTTGCCTGCGTCTCTGGTGGCCTGTCTTTGCGAATCATTGAAATAGGCCGGAACAGTTATGACCGCCCTGGAGATGGGAGTTTTCAGTATGTGTTCGGCCCTCTTTTTTAGTTCTTTTAATATAAATGATGAAAGTTCTATTGGTGAATAGAATTTGTCGCCAACCTGCACTTTTACCAAACGCTCACTCTCCTCCTCGTACACTTTGTAGGTAAAAAATTTAGCTCTATTCCTAATGTCACTATAGGATTTTCCCATAAGTCGCTTGACAGAAAATATGGTATTAGAAGGATCTGTAATCAGGTAATGCCTGGCTTCCTCTCCGACCTCCACTCCATTGCTATCATCAAAGTGAACGATTGATGGAACGAGGGATGCGCTATTATGCTCTTTGAGAGCAACCGCTTTTTTACTTTCAGGATGTATGATTGCAACAAGACTATTTGTAGTGCCGAGGTCTATCCCTACAATCATTTCTTCTTTTTGAAGGCTTCCCGTCGACAAGTTGATGCCTATTTTGGCCATACATTAAATTCTTTATTATCATTCAGCAGAACGTTGCAAATGAACGCAAAACTAAGCATTAATTCGTGGTCATAAACAGTGGTGACTGAGACGTGCTCTTCCCCAGGAGATCATTTACAAGGGACTTGTAAAGAAACCTTTCAACGAAAAAATAAAGAACCACCGAAAGGATTAATAGCAGAATGTTTCCTCAACACTTAGGCTTCACGCTTGAGCTATACCTGTCAGATAATATTTTTCAGAAAAGCCTTTCAGGAATGTGATATTCAAAAAATACTCGACCAACCAATCATTAAGGAATTCCTTTTCAGCAATTACGAAGTACAAAATGGTGGTCAGGATCATAAACAAAGGATAAATTCGCGCGAAGCGTTTGATGAAATATGCCTTTAGGAAAAGGAACTTAGTCGTTTGCTGTTCATAGTACTAAAAGCTGATCAAAAAGCCGCTCAGCACAAAAAATATTGTAACTCCAATATTTAAATGTTTAATTAGGCCGAATAGTATTCCGCCTTTATTCGCTTGCGTCAATGGATCGTAATGAAAGAAAAAACTGAAAGCGCAGCAACAAATCGAATCCCTGTCAGCGGCTTTATATGTGTATTATCAATAGGCTTATCAGTAATCAAGAGAATTTCCTTAGTAGCCGCAAAATAATTTAAAACCAGCACCTAAATTTTTGAAACTTTATGTTATCAATCTTGATGGTTATTACACGAGAATTTTCATATGTAATCTTCAGCCCAGAGGGATCACTGTAATATGAATGGTTTATTTGATGTTCCTCTTGAAAAAAGCCTCAGTCGAGGCTTTTTTCTTATAAGGTGTAATCATCGGTTATCGCATCAGGTACATTTTTCCGTATCCATTATTGAAAAACTTGTCAGTATTGTCACCACTGGATTTGTATTTATCCATTTGTTTGCCGTTGAGAGTACTGACAAAGCGATATAAATAGACTCCATTTGCAAGTTTCTGTCCATACTGATCAGTCCCATCCCACTTGAACTCTGTAATATTTCTTCCGATCCTTATTGGTCCCAGCTCATCCTTCGTGATCTCCCTGACAATTTTGCCTGTTACTGTGAGAATTTGGATCTTCAAATTGTGCGGAATCTCACTTCCTGTTAGAGTAAATACGAACGCCGTAGAGGTGCTAAATGGATTTGGATAATTTAATAGGTTAGAGATCATTGGCTTCGTAATGATCTTGAATGTTACGCGATATTCTATTTCACCAGCCTTATTTCCACTCCTGTCTTTTCCTTTTACGATTAATTCATATTCATCTCCTTCAGAATTATATTGGTTCATGAAGGCTGGATAAAAATCGATAGTTGCAGTGTTGTCTGCTCCTGAAGTGGCAGGAGTAAAACGCAATGTATCGTTATCGAAATGATATGTGCGGGACGAGCCATCTGGGTTTCTGATGACTACGGAACTCAATGCTGTATCGTTCAGCAATAAATATTTCGCATCATCTTTCAGCTTGATCTGAATATGTGGTCTTGCCGATACAATGTCTCTGTTAAGAATATGCACACCATCAAATGTGACATCCAATAAAGGATTTACCAGGTCTGATTTAACATAGAAATTCCGGAATAGGAAGTTATTGTAATGGTATTGTTCCGGCTGATCATTGTCAGGATTAATATCCACAAATAAGGTGTTCATTCCCGGATAGGCCTTTGAATCAATGTCAAATTTGACAATGACAGTATCACCACTTGCCAGCGGTTTTTGCTTTTTAATTGTTATTGGATGAGGAACGTTGTTGTTATCGAGGATAATAATCTTAACTGCAACACTATCAAATGGAACTTTACTGATATTTTTAAATGCTATTCCAAATCTTAGAGGCTCTCCAATATCCAAAGTATCCTTTGATGTAAAGAACAAATTGGGGGCTAACGCACCCTCTTGTACTGAAGTATAATGCACGCGCCAATATTTTAGCTGATAAGGTGACAAACTCAGGGAATCAACATTACGCATGTGCAATTTAATATTTGGATACTTCGCAGCATCAACAGAGGAGACGTCAAAATTCTGCATAGATTTATCAAGAGAGTAGAGAATTGTCTCATTTTTACTCGTATCAATCCCTACGACATCAACTGTGACATTATCATTTGAAGGCGTCTCTTTGGATGAACCTCTCCAAATCACTTCTTTCCACTTTGTTGCGGGACCAAATAACGGCGAAGTTATGTAACCGAGAGTATCAGGGCTTATACAGTCCACGGACATAGTGATACGATCATTGATTCCTGTACTAAATGTGAATTTTGGTGTGAAATCGATCTGGCGATTTTTCTTATAGATGAAAATAAACGCCCTTGGCCGATCAAACGAATCTATACCAGTAAATCCTTGCGTTATTAATCTATGATACATGGAATTATCAGTACCCAAATACGATGTATCGCCCATCCAGGTACTTGCATATGTGTTGGATGCAGGATCTGTTCCGGAAATGTTTTTCACTACTACAAAATGACCATCAGGTATTGCATCCATGAAGGCTAGCGCAGCTCTTCTTTTAGCAGTATCAAGAATGTTAAACTGAAAGTTCCAGCGCCTATTAACACCGCAAACGATATCGCTGCCATAGGTGCTTCCGCCAACATTGGAATTAAACCATGGCTGAAAGGTCACAGGATCGAAAACATTAAATATGATTCCTGATATGCCGCAAACGCTTAAGATATTACTGCTTCCATTAACAGAAACCGAAAAATCTCCAGCCTGACTAGCTGCTGTAGGAAACACGCCATTTCGTGCGAACACATTATTCGTGCGTTGTCCAAACTGCCATTCACGAGATGTAGAGTCAATATCAAGACGCTCCAACTTGGATTTTTTATGTTGATAAAAGTTAGATTGATTGAACCCGTCGGTGCTATCACTTTTATACATAAAGGAGTATCCGTTCCACAGATAGTCACCCGAACTGGGATTCAGTGCTACTCTCCAATGATAAACAGTAGAATCCTTATACGTGATTCCGGGCGCAAATTCCATCACACCGCCTACAGAGCTTACAGTTTTGCTAATCTTTAACGGCGAATTGAAATGCTCGGTGGTATCGATCTCAAACGTATAATTTTTTTGGGTGGAAAAAGGATTTGCGGTAGAGGCAAACAAAGTTTGCGTAGCATTATTTATAATGGCAAAATTATAGGGGTATACAGGGCGCGCCTCATCTTCGAAAATATAAATCTCCTTAACCGCTATATTGTTTGCTTTCGTTATTTCATCTACCTCCGCATCGGCATCAAGGGTCACCGTAATCTTATTTAGGCCCTTATCCCTTACTGAATTGATGGGCACATTAAAGGTCAGGGAATCAGCATACTTGATTCCATGTATTTTACCCCGGAATATATTACTGAAAGTACCGTCAGGATAGGTGTGTCTTATTTCCACCACCATTGAGTCGTCGCTAGACTTACCAATATTTATCATATTAACCTTTAGCTTAAAGGTGTTTTCGGCGATCGAAATAAACGATGGATTAATGGTTATTTGCGGTTCTTCAATAACATAATCGGGCTTTTGCTGAGCGTTTGTCAATATAGCGGGATCTCCATGCAATGTAATTTGTTCAGCATGAAAGCGCGCGTAATAATCAAAGGGCCCAGCCGCATTTACCATATTGGCTAATGATGACCTATTCAATTCGCCGAGCGTTTCACCGAACCCGTTATGACCCATGAAATTGTACAGGTGATGAAGAAATAAATTCAGGTAGTTCACGATCCCGAAATGCGTACTGGCAACAAAAGCAATGCTTCCACGCTGTTTTGCCAGGACGAATTTTTCTGACAAAGTTTCGTTTACTAGCAGTCGTTGAGGAAAATATGTAAAGAAATTTCCAGCGTTACATCCATTTACAAAGAAGATGGGGTATTTACCTTTGTTATTATAAGCATCCGGATTATCAAGATTAAATTCAAGCGTGGTCGACGAAGAATGCCCAAAATAAGTCAGGACGCTGATTCCTTCCTCAAACAAATGCTCAATTCTATCACTGCTTAATTGTTCAACCGGATTGGTCGATGTTTTACAAAACGTATATACCTTGCCTCCAAACAACGTGTCCTCGATAATCTGCTTATAAGAACCCATGTAATTACATAAAACCGTTCCCAGGTAAGGTTCGCTGGACCCAGTTACGTGCACAATATTTTTCATCCAGGCCCTGCCCGCAATTGTGTTGGGAGATGACTTTTGTGCGGCTTCATATTCCTTAATCTTTTCGAGGTAATTTTCTATTTCAAGACCGCTGATTACAGAAAGCCGTCCTATAGGGGTACCAACTATGGGAGACGCGGCATTATCAGAACTCAACATATTGTCAGATGCGGGATTGCCAAACGATGGCACAAGATTGAGCTTTTCTATATCAGATCTCGACTCGTTTAGCCGGTATTCATTATAAGCCATTCCGTGGCCAATAATGAAAACATTCTCGGGCTTTTGGACAAAAGTGTTTCGGCTATATCTAAGAAAATTCTTTATGGACAGAGGATGCTTTTTTATGCCGAAAGCGAACTGGTCTACAAGCTCATTAATATCGATCACCTGGACCGTATGTGCACCACCTGCCGCAGATGCCCGGTAATTTTTGTAATCCAGTACTGGATTATTTCCCTGTGATCCCACGTAAAGCGTCGGATGTGAAATAATAAGATACCTTCCCTGATTGCTGACGTCGCTAAACCTGATAAAGTTCCTGGCAGCAACTGAATTGATGGTTTGGATGTTATTAGCCTCTGAATTTACCAGAACATATTTACAATCGGATCCTGAACCTGGAAGGGCAAACTTGATGGTACCAGGTGCCGAGATATCACCAACAAATCTCTGCCCTGAAGTTAAATTATATAACACAGGAGGAAGGGCACCGTGATTAAAATTGATTATTTCGATGTAATATCCTGCACCTTTAGCTGGTAATTCAAATTTGAAATTCTTGTTATTGCCAAAATTAAACAGGCTTGGATAAGTTATTTCATAGTAAGAAACAACCATTCTATCTGAAGAAATCGACGAAGTATTGGTGGCCCTGAAAGAAACATTTCCGGAACTGATAAGGGAAGTTGAGAAAGGAATACTTGTGTGAACATCATTAAAATAATCCATCACGACAGTTCCCAGGCTAGTGCCATTAATTTCAACCTGCACACCTCTTGTATTTAAAGCGTTACCTACTGCTCCAAACCGTAAGGTTGACGAAGGCACACTATTACTTACATACAAATTTGAAAGATTCTGAGTTAAAGGTGTTGCAGGCCTGATTTCACTGCTCGACCAGAATTCGCCTTTATCATACGCCGAGGAATAAACGTATTCTCCTACAACTGCAGCAAAACCCTGGTTCATCCTGTTGCGAAAGTTTACTTCGGCAGTATACATGAAATAGGGTTCAACAGGAAGTATGTTGGAAGCCACATTATTTGGCATATCAACATGGAAATTGCCCGCCTGCGTAGTATTTACACTTAGAAAATAGGCTGCGGTGTCAGTGATCAAACTAACAGTTTTTGAATGTTGGAAAACGGAATCCCGATACAAACGGTTATCGGCTATGCCGTCATTTGGCTCGCCCCAAAACTCGAGATATCCATTCGCAGGCAAAGGCCCCGATGGCACCGAAGGATAAAGACGCACAAGAGCTCCATTTCTCCACAATTCAAAAAACTGAACATTGGTTCCTCCAATTCCCGCGTTGTCAAGGACGGATTTCGGTATGCGGTATAATCCTGCACTCCCAACGCTGAATTTATAATAGGTCTGACCGTAGTTTATCCATTCATTATTGTATTGTTGGGCGCAGAGAGGCAAACTTGCAATGAGGAATAAAAGGATAAAAAATTTCCGCATAGTAATTAGTTTCACGGGATTCATAGGGGGTTTGATTATTTATTTTCCTTTTTCTTCAGATCCACTTTCAACGAAAACACATGGGTGTATAACGGATTCGATTGGTTAGCAAGATTCGTAAAAGCATAATCAATTTGCACACTGGAGATTTTGAAACCTGCACCTACCCCTGGCTGATATATCCACACTTTACTTTTATTCGTAGTGTCGTTATCATCTAATGCTTTTTGGAAATTATTGATACCTCCCCTGATAAAAAAAGCATTCTTCCAGGCAAGTTCTAACCCAAGTTTAGGATCAAAACTAGCAATGTCAGATGCGATAACCGTGTTGCGACGACCATCAAACGTTACATCGAGATCGGCTTCGGCAAGCAAATTCAAATTTTTATTCAATTTGAATAGATATGCACCGCCTAATATCAGTTTTGGAGCAGTTAACTCAGTTGACTTAACGGGAATCTCATTTTGCGTAACATAAAAAACCTCTCTCATTTTTTCATTCAAATTAAACGACCAGGCGTTGAAGGTCGTAGTTACGTCCTTCGCCATGATTCCGATGCGCCAGCGAGTATCTACGATCTGAATGCCTGCATCGAAACCGAAACCCCATGCAGATGCAAAATCTCCCGCTTTACGGTGAATGACCTTGGCATTTAACCCGGCATTAATCTTTTTATTTTTCTTTAAGCTGATTTGTTGTGCGAGCGAAATTAGGAACGCATAGTCCGCAGAAGAAAAAGTTTGAATGTTACTAAAGTTGATTGTTCCATCGGCTTCCACGAGAAATATAGTATTTGGAATATCATCGACAGCGAATCGCAAAAAGGTTAAACCAAGTACACGCTTATTGTCTTTAAGAGGAACAATCACACTTCCGAAGTCATATTTTCCGATTCCTGCAAAGTATTCCGCGTGCATTAGATTCACTTGCGGATTGTCTTTGACATTTACCAATCCGGCCGGATTCCAGTAGCCCGAAGTTCCATCGCTAACCGTGGCAATTTGTGCACCGCCCATTGATAATCCCCTTGCGCCTGCACCTATGTTTAAAAATTCGTTAGAATATTTTCGGAATTGAGCCAACGAGAATTGATGTGACAGCAATATCACGACCAGGCTCAGGAATAAGTGGGCTTTTTTCATTGATCTATTTTCGGATAAGCAATTTTATTAGACTCTTTCTTTAGGATATTGGCTGCGCCCAGACCGAAGACTATTTTCAAAGTTAAGCCTGAAAATGAAGGAGTTCGGATGTTCTGAAGTGCTATTTACAAACGGCCTTCGCCCGAAATTATTGCATTTAAAAGCGATTCAGTTCGCCTAATCCTTACATTTGCACAAATCGTTGATACACTACATGATGGACATATCAAGTCGACCGCCGACGAGCGGAATACGAGTAAATATTTATCGATGTTTCTGACTTGAAGTTTGCTTCACTTATTATGTTTATTATATGAATCTAATTGAAGAATTACGATGGAGGGGAATGTTGCAAGATCTGATGCCGGGGACGGAGGAACAATTGCAGAAAGAAATGACAACTGCGTATATCGGCTTCGACCCTACTGCCGATTCACTGCATATCGGAAGCCTTGTTCCTATTTTATTACTTCTGCATTTACAAAGGGCCGGACATAAACCGATTGCCCTCGTGGGCGGAGCAACGGGGATGGTGGGTGATCCATCGGGCAAGAGCGAAGAAAGAACACTTTTAAACGAGGAGCAACTTCAGCAGAATCTTGATGGCATCGGAAAACAACTCAGAAAGTACCTGAATTTCGATCAGCAGTTGCCGAATGCCGCTGAGATGGTTAACAATTACGATTGGTTTAAGCAACTTTCGTTTATTGGTTTCTTGCGTGACGTTGGCAAACACATCACTGTTAACTATATGATGAGTAAGGACAGTGTGAGGAAAAGAATAGAGGGCGAAACCGGTATTAGTTATACAGAATTCGCTTACCAGCTGATGCAGGGTTACGATTTTTACTGGTTATTCAAACATAAGAATTGCAAAGTGCAAATGGGCGGTAGTGACCAATGGGGTAATATCACGACCGGCACAGAATTGATTCGCCGAAAAGAAGGTGATGAAGCGTATGGATTTACCTGTCCGCTCATTACTAAGGCTGATGGGGGGAAGTTTGGAAAAACGGAGAAAGGAAATATCTGGCTCGATGCTCAAAAAACATCGCCTTATCAATTTTATCAATTCTGGCTGAACTCAAGTGATGCCGACGCAGAAAAATGGATCCGAATCTTCACTTTTCTATCAAAAGACGAAGTAAACGCGCTGATTCGAAAACATTTGGAAAATCAGGGAGCCAGAGGGCTTCAGAAAAAATTGGCACAGGAGGTTACTGTCTTTATCCATGGGCAGGAAGAGTATCAGAAGGCAGTTGAAACCACGGAGAAGTTGTTTGCGAACCAATCGGCATCAATCGATACAATGAGTGTCGAGGACCTCGAGTCGCTTGAAGGTGTGATAAAATTCGATTATGACATCAAGCGCCTGGCAGAAGGAGTTGATGTCGTCAGTTTTTTGGCAGAAACAGGCATTTTTCCAAGTAAGGGGGAAGCAAGAAAAATGGTTCAGAATGGTGGATTAAGCATCAACAGAAATAAAGTGAACGAGGTCGGAACAGTGATTAAGGAAAACCTTTTACTACATCAACAATATATACTGATTCAAAAAGGTAAGAAAAACTACTACCTGATAAAAGCGACCAGGAAAAATAGCTAGGGAATTTCGGCGTCCCACGCCGTTGAGCCGTGGCACGCCGAAACACTATTCAACATGCACCTGCTTCGGAATTACAGAACCTTCCTGTGCCTCTACTAAAAATTTTCGTTCATTAATCAGATAACCGTTTCCCTTTTCGCAGAAATGTGCTATAATGTTTTCGATACTAATCGGATTACCTTCAGGGATGTCTGCGATATTCGAATGGAGGATATTGTGACCATCGATAATAACTACCAAGCCGCTTCCGATCGCTTCTAACTTATTTCCATCACTGACCAGGATACCAGTGTCTTCGCCCAAACCAATTCCGATGCAAGAAGGATTTGTAGCAACAGCTTGTGTGAGTCTCCCGAAGCGTCCTCTTTTTTCAAAATGCGAATCTATAATCACCCGATCAATCAGTCCCAAACCAGTCGTTATTTTGACCTCGCCTTTTAGATGGGCCCTCGTTGAATTTCCTTCATAAATCATCGTATGGCTCATAGCCATTGCGCCTGCCGACGTTCCTGCTATGAGAAATTTTCCTGTCCGATATCGATGAATGAGAAATTTTAGAAAATCAGTACCGCCGAAAGTAGCACTCAAACGAAGCTGATTACCGCCTGTAAACATTACAGCATCGCAATCCCTGATACGTTCAAGATATTCAATATTCATTGCATCCTGCCTTGTGCGGATATGCATTACACCAACGTTTATACAACCGATTTTTCCAAAAGCATCCATATAATTATTTCCAATTTCGAATGGAATAGTGGATGCGGTTGTAACGATTTCAATTTTGGAAGAAGGCCCACCGGCTTCCTCTACAATGCGGCGAAGGATGGCCAGTTCAAAGAAATTCAGGTTGTTTCGGTGAATATGACCTGATTCAAGATCGGTCCCTTTATCCTCTGAACCTCCGATGGCGATTAGTTTTCCTGTGGGTATTACCATGAATTGGAATGAGTTATTCAACAAAAATAACGGTTGCGCCCGGAAAGAATTGTTTAATAAGGGTTTTATCGTAATAAAATCGCCGACGGTCGACCGACACTTGTGGTGCAGCACTAGGGTTAGCGGTTGTCCGTTGCAGGTGGACGGAAAAATTCAGCTCGCCGATGCAAACTTCTGAATTCCTTCCACCAACGTATCCAGGTTTTTAAGAGTCGTATATACATTGGGAGTAATTCTTACGCCGTTGATATTTTCCCATTCAATCCCAACTGTGTGAACTTTATAGTTCGTAAACAAAAAACTATCGAGCTCGGCAGGCTTTTTCCCTTCGATGCTTACCAAACCAATTGCGCATCCGTAGCCAGGCTTCATTGACGTCCCGATCGTCACTTTTGGAATATGTTTTACTTTCTCCATCCAATAGTTCTTCAAATATTGTAACCGTTGTTGCTTGCGTTCCGCCCCAATCATGTCGTAAAATTCAATTGCTTTGCCGATTGCCTGCTCAATGAAAAAGGGACGCGTGCCGAGGTTCTCAAATTTTCTTACGTCTGCAGTCTTTGCGTCCGGAGCTGCAAACAAAGGATACAAATCTCCAATTTTGTCTTTTTTTATATACAGCATCCCTGTGCCGATGCAGGCGCTTAGCCATTTATGTAAACTTGTGCCGAAATAATCTGCCCCCAGGTCAGGAACACGAAAATTTAGCTGGGCGAATGAGTGAGCACCATCAACTATTACATCAACTCCGGCTTTATGCGCTGCATCAGCGATCTTCCGCACCGGGATGATCTGACCGTTCCAATTTATTACATGCGTTATATGAACAATCTTTGTTCTTTGCGTAAACAGCTTCGCATATGAATTAACGAGATAAGAGTCATCTTCTGATGGCAACTCAAGATTAACCCATATTAGTTTGATCTTATCCCTTATTTCGCGCTGCTTCCATGCATTGATCATATTGGGATAATCCTGCTTGCTCAATACAACTTCATCTCCCGCTTTTAGATTTAACCCAAAGATGACTGTTTCCAAAGCTTCTGATGCATTCCGTTGAATCGCGATTTCCTCTTCCGAACAGCCTGACAGCATCGCAAGATTTTTCCGTAGCGGCTCTCTTCCCTGGTCGAGAATACGCCACATATAATAACTTGGAGCTTCATTCGAAAAGTCATGGTATCGCTTCATAGCCTCCTGCACTGTTTTTGGCGAGGGAGCAACACCTCCATTATTTAGATTGATCAGCGAAGGTGACACTGTATATGATTGTTGAATGTAGCGCCAGAATTCCTCGTCTCCTGCCAACTGCTGCGGGGTCATGTCTCTAGCCGATAAAAATGCCTTATCTAGATCACGGCTCCATGACGGTTGAGTTATTGACGTCATAAAACTTGTTGCTGAAAATATTCCCAGCTTATTAAAAAAATTGCGGCGGTTGTAATTGCTCATGTTTTGGTTTGGCAATTAAATGTAACCCAAAAAAGACTCTTTCAAAAAATCCTCCGCTAATTTGTAACAATGTAGATCAATGATGGAACCGAAGTCGAAACATTGCCAGGTAATGCTACCAAAATTGGCCGCCACTTAGAAAAAAACTAAATTACTCAACCAACTTAGCTGTATATGAAGATCGTTGAAATTAAAGTCCTCCGAGGTCCAAATTACTGGAGCGTTCGCCGCCCGAAGCTAATTCAAATGAAACTCAACCTCGAGGATCTGGAACAAAAACCCACTAATACAATAGAAGGATTTCGCGACCGGCTTGAAACAATGTTTCCAAGCCTGATTGAACATCGATGCAGCGTTGGTAAACGGGGCGGATTTTTCGAACGTGTCGAAGAAGGCACATGGATGGGACATGTGATTGAGCATGTCGCACTGGAGCTTCAGACCATGGCCGGAATGGATACTGGTTTTGGTAGAACACGCGGTACCGGCAGGGAAGGCGAATACTTTGTTGTATTCAGCTATATCGAAGAAGATGCCGGGCTGTACGCCGCAAAAGCTGCTGTACGCATTACCCAGTCACTCGTTGATAACACTCCCTATCAGCTGGAAGAAGATATTCAGCAACTCAGGGAAATAAGGGAGGATACAAGGTTGGGACCTTCAACCGGATGTATCGTTGATGAAGCGGTTAAAAGAGGCATCCCTTATATAAGGTTGAACAGGCATAGTCTGGTCCAACTTGGATATGGCATTTATCAGAAAAGAATCAGGGCTACGATCGCAGGTACAACCTCTTCTATCGGAGTGGACATAGCGTGCGATAAGGAAGAAACAAAAAATTTGCTTGAGGCTGCCGAGATTCCTGTGCCCAGGGGTGTAATTATAAGAAACGAAGATGATTTAAAAGCAGCCATAGAAAAGATAAATTATCCTCTCGTCCTAAAACCCATTGATGGCAATCATGGCAAAGGCGCAACCACAAATATTACTGATTGGACTCATGCACAAAAAGCACTGGAAGCCGCGCAGCACTATTCAAGAAGCGTAATATGTGAAAGGTTTATCCAGGGCTTCGATTTTCGCTTGTTGGTAATCAACTACAAATTTATTTGCGCTGCTCTACGTACACCGGCTACTGTCATCGGCGATGGTGTTCACAACATACAATTGTTGATTGATGAAGTCAACAAAGATCCACGTAGAGGTTATGGACATGAGAAAGTGTTGACGCAGATAAAAGTTGACGACTTTACGATGAAGATGCTGGAAGGTAAAGGTTATAATTTGGACACTATCCCAAAGAAAGATGAACGGGTACTTTTAAAGCCGACTGCAAATCTTTCCACGGGGGGTACGTCGACCGATGTAACGGATGAGGTACACCCCGTCAATATCTTTTTAGCAGAGCGGATTGCAAAAATTATCGGACTGGATATTTGCGGGGTCGACATCATGGCTCCTGATCTGAAAACCTCATTGTTTGAAAATAGTGGTGCCGTTTTAGAGGTGAATGCTGCTCCTGGTTTCCGCATGCACATTGAACCTTCCGATGGTCTTCCAAGAAATGTAGCCGAACCGGTGATCGACATGTTGTTTCCAAAGGGTTCAAATGGACGGATTCCGATCATCGCGATTACAGGCACCAACGGCAAAACTACAACGGCCAGACTTACCGCGCATATCTGCAAAACCGCCGGATACAAAGTTGGATTTACAACAAGCGATGGAGTATATATCCAGAATCAAATGATGATGCAGGGAGATTGCACCGGTCCTCTCAGCTCTCAATTCGTACTAAAAGATCCGACGGTTGATTTTGCTGTACTTGAATGCGCCCGGGGAGGGATTTTGAAGTCGGGACTTGCGTTTTCAAATTGTGATATTGCTGTGGTGACAAATGTCGCAGCGGATCATTTAGGGTTGGGCGGCATCGATTCGCTTGAACAGATGGCGAAAGTGAAAAGTGTGGTAGTTGAAACCGTTTTCAAACACGGCTTCGCGATATTAAATGCCGACGACGACCTGGTGTATGCGATGCGCGAGGAACTGGATTGTAATGTAGCGCTTTTCAGCATGGATGAGAACAATCCCCGCATTCGAAAACATTGTGCAGAAGGAGGCATCGCAGCAGTGTATGAAAATGGACATGTCTCCATCCTGAAAGGAACCTGGAAAATTCGTATTGAAAAAGTCACAGAGATTCCGTTGACCTACGGAGGAAAGGCCGTTCATAATGTTATGAATACACTTCCGTCTATCCTTTCATCTTACTTGTTCAGAAATATTAAAGTAGAAGATATCAGGCTTGCCCTGCAAACATTTATTCCGTCACCGGTACAAACTCCCGGCCGACTCAATTTATTTCATTTCAAGCACTTCAACTTCCTGGTTGATTTTGCGCACAATCCCGCGGGCCTTCAATTGCTATGTGACTTTGTGAGTAAGCTCGACGGTTCGCCGAAAGTCGGGATTATCAGCGGAACGGGTGATCGCAGGGATGACGATATCCGGCAACTTGGAAGAATATCTGCCCGTTACTTTGATGAAATTATTATTAGGCAGGACAAAAATCTTCGCGGAAGGTCAGCAGAGGAAATTGTGAATTTATTAATTGAAGGGATTAATGAAACGAAACCAAAAGAAATTCCCGTCATCATCATTCATAAAGAACGAGATGCGATCATTCACGCCTATAAGAGCGCTACACCTGGATCACTGATTACGATCATGTGCGATGTTGTGCCTGATGCGCTGAATTTCATCAAGCAGTTAAAGGAAGAAGAAGAGCGGATGCCGTCGCTTATCACAATGGGTCATCGGTTTGATTAAGCTCTGATAAAATGTTTTTGGAACCTTTTTCCAGACACCTTATTTTTGCACTCCTTTGGCGAAAGCCAGAGAAGTGGCGGTTCCGGCGAGATCCGGAGTCAGTTTTGCCCGATAGTATAATGGTAGTACGACAGATTTTGGTTCTGTTTGTCGAGGTTCGAATCCTCGTCGGGCAACTGCGGTGGGCAAATTGAAAGTTTTCAGTTTGTCCATTTTTATTTTCGGCAAATTCATTATAACAAGTCTTCACTAATGTACTTGCAAATACTTATGTCATAAGAAAAGTCCCCAGCAAAATATTCAGTGGGGACTTTCTACGATAAAATGAGATATATATGTTGAGTATTATCTTAAGTATTTAAAAAATTATGCCAATAAATTCTTACAGTCTAAACAAATATTTTTCGCGGGAAGGCAAGTAAAATTTGTGTTTCCAATCGATCGAGAATACTCCATTCAATGTTTGCTTGAGGCCCTCAAAGCTATTCGGTTTTATAACATACAGGTTCGCACCGTCCTGGTGAGTACCATCCACATCGGGCTGATATTTTGAAGTCGAATAAATAACAATGGAAAGCTTGTCCTTTAATTTTTCGCGGATTTTCTTTACACATTCCCGGCCGCTGATCATTGGCATATTCAAGTCCAGGAACAGGAGATCTGGAATATCGCCCTTATCTAACAAGTCAAGCATCTCTGCACAATTATTTATATATCTGACTTGAATATTAATGTTCAATTCTGCAATAGCTTGTTGAAATAACAGGAATTCATCCTCATCATCATCGATCAAATAAACCTTATACGTACCGTTCGACGACATGCCGACAATTTATACGTAATCTCAAAATATCTGTTGATTTTTCCAATGAATGTTCAATCTCTCCGTGGCCGCTAATGATTTATACTTATACAAACCATAGGCAATATAATATTTCAGGAAACTGTTTGTCTCGTTGGAGTTTATTTTTGAGAACCGTGATTGATATTTGACTTCTCAAACGAACGGCGACCCCTAATCACTGTTTGAACGAGTAGCTGAGGCTGTGATAAGATTAAAACATTAACCCCTTCTGAACAAGAGGGGGTTTTTGATTTTGTCGGGTGCAGAACGCGGAACGCTCGACCCCTAAGACAAAACCCAGCCACAAAGATGAAAGCAGGGTTTCACCCTTCGCAGTCGCCATTCAGCGATAGCATTTGGCATTCAGCGTTCCGCCTTCCGCCCTCCGCATTCGGCGTTTTGCGTTCTGCGTTAGGCGTTTCGCATTCAGCGTTAAGCGTTTTGCATTCAGGGTTAGCCGTTTTGCGTTCATGCTTTTATCGGCCACCTAACCGCCGCAGTGTCCTTCGCAGATCGGTAAATTGCGGTAAAAATTTCTACAGTTTTTCGACCTTCCCTAGCCGGTATCAGCGGCTCTGTGTTGTTTAGAATCGCAAGAATAAAGTCACGATCCTGCAAGCGCATATAATATTCAATGGCATCGATTGTCCTAAAAAACTTCCCATCTTCTTCTTCCCAGATAGCAAGATTTTTTTCTTCACCAGGGATCGTCCATAAATCATTTGTTGAAGGTTGGGCAATCGAAGAAACGCCCGCAATAAACATCGCTCCACGATCCGTTTCAACTCCAACAGATGCGCCATTTGATCCATGGATATGAACCTTCCCATATAGCCCCGGCTTTTGTGAATTGCTCACCACGATGTTTGCAATTCCGCCATTCTTAAATTTCAAAATTGCCATAGCCGTATCGTCGACTTCAATATATGGGTGATTGATATTTTTCCACACCCCATATAACTCCTCTATTTCATCACCCATGTACCATTGTAAAAGATCCAATTGGTGTGGCGCCTGGTTTACGAGTACACCACCACCTTCTCCTTCCCAGGTTCCACGCCATGCGTCCCCTTCATAATAATTTTGATCCCTCCAGCCTAGCAGCACGGCTGATCCAAGCATTGGCTTGCCAATCTTTCCCCCATCAATAGCGTTTTTCATTCGCATAGCCGACGGGAAGAATCTCCTCTGGCTAACGACTCCAAGTTTTTTCCCCGTTCGATCCGAACTTTCAATCATTGCATCACAATCTGCCAACGAGGAAGCCAGCGGCTTTTCGACAAGCACATGAGCGCCCGCTTCAATAGCTTCAATCGCTACGGCCTTGTGGTCAGGATGAGGAGTGCAGATGATTACCGCTTGTATTTTTTCAATACTGATCATTTCGCTTAATCGATTGTAACCTTTTGCACCATACCTGGCAGCGAATGCGGTTGCCTTTTCCAGATTACGACCCTGGACCGCTACAAATTCTACTTCTGGAATATTCATTAATGCTTCCGCGTGCATAAAAGCCGCTTTCCCATATCCTATCACTGCTACTTTGATTCGATTTGACATTGCCGGGTTGAGTGTGATGATTACAGATTATTTAGTGTGAGATTCCTATGTCCTTAGAAAGATAATTAATAATATAATAAGGCCGCCTAAACAACGATCCAAATAAAAAGGGTTCGCACAAGATGAGAACCCCCAAATTGATTTAATTATTACCCTAAAAGTTTTTGAGAGTATTGTTACTTCCTGTCACCCTGTTCCTTGTTAAGAGAGAATCGGCACAAGCTGCCAGCCATTGGATATTGTTCCTTAACGAACTGGCCGATACCCCTACGGCTTTTGTAGCCTGAATCCTGTGATAGGCTTACTTTGCTAATCAACAAGTGAATGATTTTTCCTGTATACACAATCAATATCTATAATAAATAAAGTCAGGTGTCCATCCCTTTCGGTCTGAGGAAATCCTGCGATCCATCCATGTCTAGGGAGTTCTGACCAGATACTTCCTCCTGAGTTCCTCCATCAGGTCTCGGGGAATTCTGTTCCTGTGTCACCGAAGAACGATCCAAAGATGCATCAGGTTTTGTTCCCGGCTCTCGATGCCGAGTTGGTTTTTTAGATTTAGTCATACAACAGTTTTAGATACAAGGCTATCAAGAAATAATGTCCACTATTCATTCAAATGCCAATCGCTGTGTCCGCACCGGGTGTATCGAAACCGTACGCAAACCGTACACAAACGAACGTCTTCGTATATCTACCCAAACGTAACTTGTTGATGCTTAGAGCGCTTTCTTTTGGCATTGTTACTGTCTATTATCTGATAGATAAATTGAAGATTATGAAAAATAATATTTCAACCAAAAAAATGGTGAGCAAATTTGTAGGGGTCTATGCCTCTGTTCTTGTCTTCATAGTTCTTTGTAGTCATATCGCCATTCAAAATGTTCCACAGGATAATCCTCAAAACACTTTTTGCTTTATGAAAAAGAAAGATGCAAAAGCAACCGGGCAAGTCAATGAAATGCTTTTCTCAATAAAAAGCTTTATCCTTTTTGAATAAATGTAACTCGCTCTGCCTAACATATTCGCACTTTCACTTTTCCACCACATCGCGCTTCAACCGACCTTTTATTTAATAAGGTTTTTCATTTTATTGATTGTTTTGTTCAGGTCAATTCCTTTTCCCAGCACCGACATAAAAAGATCTCCTTTACTCTTCACACGCTCTATGATGTTAAATATGGTAAAATCCGACGTTGAAAGTCCTTTCTGCACTTCATCCCAATGCAAGGGCGTTGAAACAGTTGCGCCATCTTTTGGCCTTAACGAGTAAGGTGCGGCCAGTGTTTGTATTGTTCTGTTCTGCAGATAATCCAAATACACTTTTTTCTGTCGTTTAGCAGGGTTCCTTTCAATACTTGTAAAATCAGGAATTTCATCATGTACAAAATGAACGATGAGTTCAGCAAGTTGCCGCGATTGTTGATAGGTATATTTGCCGCCAAGAGGAATGTAGATGTGCAAGCCTGTAGCACCTGAGGTTTTGCAATATGAATCAATCTCTATTTCGTCGAGTACCTTTTTAACAATATTGGCAGTTTCTATTACTTTATCAAATGATATTTTTTCCGGATCAAGATCAATCACGCAATAATCAGGATTGTCTGGCGAGGTTATCCTGCTATGCCACGGATTCATTTCTATCACTCCCCAATTTGCCATATACAGCAGGCTGGCTTCGTTTGTACACACAAAGAATTTTTTCGTTTCGCCATCTGATTCGCTGACATATTCATAGGTCTGTACCCAGGCAGGCACTTTGCCCGTAACATCTTTCTGATAAAAGCTCATCCCTCCTGCTCCATCCGGATGCCGGTTGAGCGATTGCGGTCTGTCTTTCATGTATGGCAAAATTAGCGGCGCGATGCGATGATAATAATTCAGTGTGTCACCTTTCGTAATCTTCTCCTTTTTCCAATAAAGTTTATCAAGATTGGTGAATTTCAATTCCTGCTGGTCAATTGTCAGCACCTGTTCTTTCAGTTCATCATTCAGTAAATTTTCCTCGGGTATATTTTTAGTTTTTTTTGACGCACCCATGGCACCAGATGCTTTTTGCGCGTTACCCTTTGATGCACCTTTAATCGATTTCCTGATCGCGCCTTTTTTCTCAACCTGAGGGTGAGCTGATTTTATAGCGGTGCTTTGTTCTTTTTTAACATCGCCTGCTTTTTTGTCCTCTCTCAAACCAAGAAATATTGGGATCCGTAAAATGTTTTCGTTTGTCCATTCCTGGAACTTTACCTCTGCCACCAGCTCAGGTTTTACCCATACAGCAGGCATATTCGTTTTAGGCTTTTTCCTGAAAGGACATTTGTCGGTTATCAGTGGCTCCAATTTCTTATACATATCAACGAGGCTTTTCTGGTTGAAACCAGATCCTGTATGACCAATATAGACAAGTTCATCGTTTTCATACACACCAAGGATCAATGCACCAAAATATTGCCTGCTGTTTCTTCCTTTTGTGAATCCACCGATAACCACTTCCTGTCGCCGGTGTGTCTTAATCTTTAACCACTGTTGAGTTCGCACGCCGGGATGATATACACTATCTGCTTTTTTGGCCATGATTCCCTCGAGGCCTTTAGTAACCGCAAGGTCAAAAAAATCTTTTCCTGAAGCCTGGATATGGTCACTGTATTTTATGATGCCTTCTTCAGGAACAATATTTTTTAGAATTTCTTTTCTTTCAATGAGAGGAAGATGCGTGACAGATAAACCATCAAGCCACAACACATCAAAAACATAATAGAGGAGCTGACCTTTTCCCGTTTTTTGCCATGCCTGGAGATGCTGAAAATCGGTGATGCCTTCATCATCTATAGCGATGATCTCTCCATCAACGATCGCATTAATGTTCCATCTTTTTAATGCCTCAGTAACCGGGTAATACTTTTTGTTAAAGGAAAGATTGTTCCTGGATTGCAGCTCCACTTTCCCGTTCTTTATTCCTGCTATCGCACGATATCCATCCCACTTGATTTCAAAGATCCAGTCCTCAGAATCGAACGCCTCCTCGACAAGCGATGCGAGCATTGGCTTAATACTCGTGTTATAAGGGCTTCGTTTTCCCTTTTGCAATAATTCTTTCAGGAGCTTGCCGGAGATTTCTTTTCGGACTTTTTTTTTACCAGTTCCCGTGTCCTTTTCTGTTGTTTTTTCCTTCAGCCTCACAGAGGGCTTGGAGTTTTCTTTCTTCCCTAATTCCCTGCTTGCCTTACTATGAGCAACCTGCTCAATCGTTTTGCCAGATTGTACTGATTCGCCTTTCTTAGTTATATCTGTAGTAGTCGCATACTTATCTTTCTTTTTAATTAACAGCCAGGCGTTTTCCTCGCGACCCTTGATGTGCACCAGTGCATATTCACCATTCAGCTTCTTTCCTTTTAACCTGAACTTCAGGTTGCCTTCATGCAATTGTTTCAATAATACTTTTTCCTGTTGCTTTATGCTTCCTTCGATTGGTTCAGCGGGCTCATATGTTCCTTCATCCCACACGATAACAGTACCCGCGCCATAATTCCCTTTCCCAATAATTCCCTCAAACGAGCGATAATCATAAGGGTGGTCTTCCACCATCATTGCCAAACGCTTGTCATCAGGATTTAATGAGGGTCCCCTGGGTACTGCCCAACTTTTCAATACTCCTTCCATTTCCAGCCTGAAATCGTAATGTAATCTCGAAGCATCATGTTTCTGGACAACAAAACGCAATCCATCTTTGGAGGAAGCCTGATTCTTTCCTGAAGGTTCAGGCGTCTTTTCGAAAGAACGTTTTTTTTTGTAAAAGCTGAGGCTCATAGCAAATACTTTAAAAAATCTGTGCCATACGCCATCCAAAATTGAACAAAATCCCCTTAAAGTGGTATTAATTACAATTGAAATACTGCGTAATTTGGACCCTATTATATCACAACAACCTTTCCATGAAAATACTTTTCAAACTTGTCTTTTTGTTAGCTGTGTCCATTGTGCGAGCGCAGGATTGCTCAAACTATTATTATCTCCAGAATAACAAGACAGTTGAGACGTCTTTGTTTGACAAGAAAGGGGACATCACTGGTAAAGTTCTATATTCCATTGCTGACGTCAAGAACTCGAACGGAATTACTACCGCTACATTGCAGTCGCACATGTTCGACAAAAAGGGCAAAACAATCGGTAAAGCAAACAGCATCGTGAAATGTAATGGCGGTGTAATGATGATCAATATGAAGTTGATGATGTCTACGCCGCAGGCTGAACAATTTAGCCAGGCGAGCGCGAAAACTGATGACTTTTTTATCGAATATCCCGCTAATATGAAAAAAGGCGATCAGCTGAGGGAAGGAACCCTGAACATGGACGTGGACAATAACGGGTTACAACAGTCGATTAGCATGACCGTGTTCGACCGCAAAGTCGAAGACAAGGAAAAGGTTACTACGCCTGCGGGCACGTGGGATTGCTATAAAATATCTTACAAAATAAAAATGAGTATTCGAGTGATGGGAGTTGGCGTTCCTATAAATATGGAAGGAACGGAGTGGTATGCACCAGGATTTGGTGTCGTGAAAACTTCTAGCAAACATGGTTCAACAGAAATAACGTCTATAAAGTAAGGCAGCACAGGGAAACCAGACATATTTTTTGGCACGCTCTGCGTTCATTTTTGTTACCTCCTTGGACATATAGGTACATAGAAAAACACATAGAAGAATGCCCTATCTAACCAGTGAAATTGGTTAATTTGAGTCGCCAAAAATGAAATCGGATTTTAGATCCGTGAATCGCTTATTAGTAAGATCCTTTTCTGAAACTTTTCTTTTGTCCGCTGCAACTTGCCAATCAATGGCAAGATCAGGATCATTGAACAAAATCCCCTGTTCGCTCTGCTTGTTATAAAACGCATCACATTTGTAGAGCACTTCTGTTTTGTCGCTCAATACCGAGAAACCGTGAGCGAAGCCTTTCGGAAGATACAGTTGCTTTTTGTTTTCACCCGAGAGTTCAATGCAAAAAACTTTGCCGTAAGTAGCCGAACCCAGACGGATATCAACTCCAACATCCAAAATGTTTCCGCTCAAAACACGAATCAGTTTGCTTTGGGCATAAGGCGGCGCCTGGAAATGCAAACCTCTTATTACGCCATACTCCGAAGATGACTGATTGTCCTGTACGAATCTCGTATTGATTCCAAATTGAGAAAAGACATTCTGATTATAAGATTCAAAAAAGTATCCCCGCGCGTCCTCAAAAACAGCGGGTTCAAATACAACAAGTCCAGGAAATCCGGTTTCGAAGAAAGGCATCAATCGTTAATTTGAAGCTTTGAAGATTTGAAAATGTTCTTCCAGGTTTTATATACCTTGAAACACTTTGAAAGAGTTGTTATCGCTTTGCGTATTGTTCCGTATAGTAATTCTGGTAATCGCCGGAAGTTACATGCTTTACCCAATCCTGATTTTGCAAATACCAGTCGATCGTCTTTTCCAGACCTTCCTCAAAAGTTAAAGACGGCTTCCAACCAAGTTCCCTGTTCAGTTTGCTGGCGTCAATTGCATAGCGAAGGTCATGACCTGCGCGGTCCTTCACAAACGTTATCAACGAAGCAGAAGTTCCGGGCACCCTGTCCAACTTCTTATCTATTATATCGCACATCAGGTATACCAGATCTATGTTTTTCCACTCGTTGAAACCACCAATATTGTATTTCTCTCCTATTCTTCCCCCGTGAAGAATAACATCGATGGCCCTGGCATGATCTTCCACCCATAACCAGTCACGCACATTCTCTCCCTTCCCGTAAACGGGGAGAGGTTTGTTATTGATAATATTGTTGATCATTAAAGGGATTAACTTTTCAGGAAAATGATGTGATCCATAATTATTTGAGCAGTTCGAAATAATCACAGGCAAAGAATAAGTATGATGGTATGCCATCACGAAATGATCCGATGCTGCTTTTGATGCTGAATACGGAGAACGCGGATCATATGGAGTTTCTTCCGTGAAAAAACCTTCTTCACCTAACGATCCATATACTTCGTCTGTTGAAACATGATAAAATAACTTCTGTTGAATATCTTTTTTCCAGAATTTTCTGCATGCGTTTAGAAGCACAGCTGTGCCCATCACATTTGTTTTCACAAAGGCAAGGGGGTCGATGATTGACCGGTCAACGTGACTTTCGGCAGCGAGATGAATGACTGCATCAAATGAATATTGGGAAAATAGGTCAGCAACTTCTTTCTCATCCGTGATATCGCCTTTGTCAAAACGATAATTCGAAGCTGATTCAAGATCCTTCAAATTCTCAAGATTACCTGCATATGTCAACGCATCGACGTTTACGATGAGGTAAGAAGGATATTTGTTGACAAACAACCGGACAACATGCGAGCCAATAAATCCCGCGCCGCCTGTAACCATTATCGTTCTGGAAAAAGCTGCCATTATAAACTCCAGTATTTAAGCCTTGATATTTTTCCTTTGAAAACCCCTTTCAAATCAGCAAACAAGGCGTGAGGATTTGTGATGTTGGCAAGATATTCTTCGGTAATATTCTTATAGTCATCGTGGCAAACTGCCAGTATCACGGCATCATATTTACCGTTTGCAGAAGCCAGACCGTAACCGTATTCGTGCATGAGCTCTTCGCTGCTGGCATGAGCATCGACCACATCAACGTTGAGGGAAAAAGATTTTAGTTCTTTTACCACGTCAGCAACTTTCGAGTTCCGGATATCACTCACGTTTTCCTTGAATGTCGTTCCCATAATTAAAACCCTTGCCTGGGCTACATCTTTGACATTCTTTATGATATGTTGTACTACTTTCTTCACTACATACTTTGGCATTTCATCGTTTATCACGCGACCCGCAAGTATTACCCGCGAATCGTAACCCAGTTGATTCGATTTATATGTGAGATAGTACGGATCAACCCCAATACAATGCCCGCCTACCAGGCCGGGATAAAACTTTAAGAAGTTCCACTTTGTACCTGCAGCTTCCAACACCTCATAGGTGTTGATGTCCATTTTATCAAAAATGATCGATAATTCATTCATTAAAGCGATATTCAAATCGCGTTGTGTGTTTTCAATGATCTTCGCTGCCTCGGCAATTTTTATAGAAGAAGCCTTATGAACACCTGCTTTCACAACGATTTCATATGTTTTGGAAATTTCTTCAAGGGACTCTGCATCGCAACCTGATACAACCTTTATTATTCTCGCTAAGGTATGCTCCTTGTCTCCTGGATTGATCCTTTCTGGAGAATACCCAATTTTAAAATCGGTTTTTGCTTTTAAACCACTTAACCCTTCTATGATTGGCAGGCAATCTTCCTCTGTACAACCCGGATATACAGTAGATTCAAAAACTACATAGTCCCCCTTCTTGATCACTTTACCAATCGTTTCAGAAGCTTTCTTTACGGGGTTCAGGTCCGGAACGTTATATTCATCAACAGGTGTAGGAACGGCTACAATGAAAAAGCGGGCTTCTCTCAACTCATCCAACGATGACGTAAATAAAATATCACTCCCTTCGAAAGCTTCTTTATCCAGCTCTTTACTTGGATCGATACCATTTTTCATCAGTTCCACGCGTTTCTGATTTATATCAAATCCGATGACGCAGATTTTCTTTGAAAACTCTAATGCTATTGGCAGTCCCACATATCCTAAACCTATCACGGCAAGCTTGGCTTTTTTTTGAATAAGTTCCTGGTACATTGATTAATTGACTTTTGTAAAATTTATTTATTCGGTTAACGACTCAACTCTATCTTACACTGGCAAATTCTTTAGGCTGTTTATACAAATCTTCGGACGGCAGCGATTTAAAATAATCATAGGTTATTGTAAGACCCTCTTTGCGTGAAACCGTCGGCTTCCAGTTCAAAACTTTTTTTGCAAGGCTAATATCGGGCTGACGTTGTTTTGGATCGTCGACCGGTAAAGGCTTGTAAATGATTTTTTGTGAAGTACCCGTAAGCGCAATAATTTCTTCTGCGAATTCCTTTAAGCTGATTTCATCGGGATTCCCAATGTTCACCGGTAAGTGATAGTCACTTAACAGCAACCTGTAAATCCCTTCGACCAGGTCATCCACATAGCAAAATGAGCGGGTCTGGCTTCCGTCACCGAACACTGTAAGGTCTTCTCCCCTGAGTGCCTGCCCGATAAACGCCGGAAGTGCTCTTCCATCATTTAAACGCATTCTTGGCCCGTATGTGTTGAAAATCCGGATTATCCGGGTCTCGAGTTTGTGAAACGTATGATAGGCCATGGTAATTGCTTCCTGGAAACGTTTTGCTTCATCATAAACGCCCCGGGGACCCACTGGATTCACATTTCCCCAATACTCTTCAGTCTGCGGGTGCACAAGCGGATCACCATATATTTCAGAGGTGGAGGCCACCAGTATCCTTGCATTTTTACTTTTAGCAAGGCCAAGGCAGTTATGAGTTCCTAATGAACCAACCTTTAAGGTTTGTATCGGAATTTTCAGATAGTCTATGGGGCTCGCCGGAGAGGCAAAGTGAAGGATATACTTTATCGGTCCCGGTACGTGAATAAATTTAGAGACATCGTGATGATAGAATTCAAACTGCTTCAACTTAAAGAGGTGTTCGATATTGCGAAGGTCGCCTGTAATCAAATTGTCCATGCCAATCACATGATACCCCTCCTTAATGAATCGATCACATAAGTGAGAACCCAAAAAACCCGCAGCGCCCGTTATTAGTACTCGATCTAATGACATACAAATTATTTGTGATGGTTACCATTACCTGGGGTGGCGATTTCTCTTCCAATGCTTTCATAATAAAAACCGAGTTCCCTGATTGCATTTGTTTCAAAGAGATTGCGGCCATCAAAAATTACTTTGTTCTTTAGCGCTGTAACAATCTTTAAAAAATTCGGGGTGCGAAACTCGTTCCACTCAGTGGCAATGATCAGGGCATCGGCACCGTCAAGACACTCGTATTGATTTTCAGAATAATCGATTTTATCTCCGTAAAGATTTCTCACATTATTTACAGCTTCCGGGTCATATACCGAAACGCGAGCAC
Source organism: Flavitalea sp. (assembly GCA_036742645.1). Classification (GTDB taxonomy): domain Bacteria; phylum Bacteroidota; class Bacteroidia; order Chitinophagales; family Chitinophagaceae; genus Flavitalea. Next base: position 24,744 of record DAINQQ010000006.1, on the reverse strand, counting down.
CTTCCTTTAACAGCGCTTCAATCATATATAACGCCGGAGCCTCACGTATATCGTCGGTGTTTGGTTTGAAAGCAAGACCCCAAAGTGCGAATTTTTTTCCTTTCAGATCATTCTTAAAATATTTGGTGATCTTAGGAAGCAAATGCAGTTTCTGCTTCTCATTTACTTCCATTACTGCATTTAATATCTTGAAGTCGTAGCCGGCTTCTTTGGATGATTTTGACAGGGCCTGCACATCCTTCGGAAAACAACTTCCTCCATAGCCAATCCCAGGAAATAAAAATCGTTTTCCGATTCTTTCATCACTGCCGATTCCTCTGCGAACCATGTCTACATCTGCATCTATTCTTTCACATAACTGCGCGATTTCATTCATGAAGGAAATTTTGGTAGCAAGAAATGAATTCGCTGCATATTTAGTGAGCTCTGCAGAACGTTCATCCATGAAGAGAATTGGATTTCCCTGCCGTACAAAAGGCGAGTACAGGTCGGCCATGATTTTACGTGCCCTTTCTGAAGAAGATCCGATTACTACCCGGTCAGGCTTCATGAAATCTTCCACAGCGACTCCTTCACGCAAAAATTCGGGATTCGATACAACATCAAATTCGCCAGAGTAATTAGCAGCTATAGCTTTTGCCACTTTATCAGCAGTACCGACCGGTACCGTACTTTTATCCACTATCACTTTGTAATCATCAAGAATTTTTCCGAGATCTTTAGTCACTCCTAAAATATATTTCAAATCGGCCGAACCATCTTCCCCGGGCGGAGTCGGTAGTGCAAGAAAAACAATAAGTGCATCTTTTACGCCTTCTGCAAGGTTAGTAGTGAAGTGAAGTCTCTCTTCTTTGACATTACGCAGGAAAAGTTTTTCCAGGCCGGGCTCATAGATTGTAATTTCACCATTCGTGAGCTTATCAACTTTGGCTTTATCTATATCGACACAAATAACATCGTTTCCTGTTTCAGCGAAGCAGGTACCGGTCACCAATCCAACATAGCCAGTTCCAACAACAGCGATTTTCATTACAGTTTTATATTAATAAGGTTAAGGATTAATTTATGTATTTAAGAACATGATCGGTTATGTATTGCTGCTGATCATCTGTCAACTCTGTATGTATAGGCAGGGAGATTACTCTTTCAGTCAACCAATCTGTTACTTCAAGGTTGTATTCGTTCCCACCAAGGCTTTCAAACATTTTCTGCCGGTGCGCCGGCACGGGATAATAAATCATGGATGGGATGTTTTTATCGGCAAGAAATCGATTCAATCCATCCCGATCAACACCTTGTAGAATAAGCGTATATTGATGGAATACGTGATTGCTGTAAGGAGCTCTGTATGGGATTGTTATTTTGGAATGGCCAGTAAACGCCTTGTCATAAAAATCGGCCGCCTTTCTTCGGGCAGCAATATATTCGTCAATATACTTAATTTTTACATTTAAAACGGCAGCCTGAATAGAATCAAGGCGACTGTTACAGCCGACCATGTCATGATAATAACGTGTAATTTGTCCATGGTTAGCAATCATCCTCAACCTTGTAGCCACGGATTCATCATCCGTAAATATGGCCCCGCCATCGCCGTAACAACCCAGATTTTTTGACGGAAAAAAAGAGGTAGCACCGATAGTACCAATTGTGCCTGTCTTTTTCACTGTGCCGTCACTAAACGTGTAATCGGACCCGATAGCCTGGGCGTTATCTTCAATCACAAATAAATTGTGCCGACGCGCAATGTCCATTATCGCCTCCATATTAGCGGCCTGGCCATACAAATGCACAGGAACAATTGCCTTCGTTTTAGGAGTTATGGCTTTTTCGATCGCAGCGGGATCAACACAAAAAGTTTTTGGATCTACTTCAACGAAAACTGTCTTTAAACGCAAAAGGGCGATTACTTCCGTTGTCGCGATGTAGGTAAACGATGGGGAAATTACTTCGTCTCCTGGCTGTAGGTTAAGCGCCATCATTGCAATTTGCAAGGCGTCGGTCCCGTTCGCACATGGAACAACATATTTACTACCTAAATATCGGGAAAGATTGGCGGCAAAATCGGACACAGCCTTACCATTAATAAACGCCGTATTGTCAATCACCTCCTGGATACCTGCATCGACTTCAGCTTTAATGCGTGTATATTGCCGTTTCAAATCCACCATCTGTATAGGATGCATACGCGGAACACCTTTTTTGAAGGGCACAAACCTACAGCAAAAAACTGGTTTCTGCAATGCTCCCTGCCGGCAAGAAAACCGGGCCTACCGGATGCGTTTACATTTGTTTATTATCAGTAATGATTCTATACCGTTTCTTATATGGCATTTTCATAATATTTTATCTCGGCCTGATTCACCTGGCAAGTTTGTGGAATCCAAAGGCAAGGTTATGGGTAAACGGAAGGAAAAGGATTCTCTCGAAGTTGAAGATTGAGCTTGAAGGAAACCAATCGGCAATTATCTGGATGCATTGCTCTTCTTTGGGTGAATATGAACAGGGAAGGCCGTTGCTGGAGAAAGTAAGAGAACGTTATCCCGCTTATAAGATCCTACTGACCTTTTTCTCACCCTCCGGATACACAATCATAAAGGACAGAGCCGTTGCCGACTACGTTTACTACCTGCCGTTTGGAAACCGTTTGATTACTTCGCGATTTATTGACCTTGTGAAACCGAAGCTTGTGTTTTGGATAAAGTATGAGTACTGGTACTATTATCTACATGAATTCAAAAAAAGAAATACGCCATTATTACTTATTTCGGGAACTTTTCATAAGAATCAGCCATTCTTTAAGTGGTATGGAGAAATGCATCGGCAAATGCTCCATTGCTTCACTCACTTATTTGTTCAGACAAAATATTCGAAAAACCTTTTAAATAAGCTTGGTTTTTCAGATAAGGTTACCGTTTCAGGCGATACCCGCTTCGATAGAGTTATAGAAATTGCTGAAAGGTTCGAACCAGTCGAAGCGATTGAAAAATTTTGTGCAAATGCAAAAGTGATTGTCGCGGGAAGTACCTGGCCCGAAGATGAAGAAGAACTGGACCACTACGCTAATACACACCCGGAGATAAAATTTGTTATCGCCCCACATGAAATCCATGAAACACACTTGAAAGACATTGAAAGACTTTTTAAAAGAACGACCAGGTATTCGGATTTGCTGAAGGGGATGGCCGATTGCGGAGAAGCGATGGCAGATTATCGAAGGTCAATAGCCGATGATGATTCATTTTCTAAAGCTGAAAATATGGATAACGAACATCGGCCACCGGCCATCGGTCAACGATCATCGGCCAGCGATCCTAATCCATCGCCCAACGTATTGATCATCGATAACATTGGAATGCTTTCCCGGCTTTATAGATACGCCACAATAACCTATGTTGGTGGAGGATTCGGAGAAGCAGGCGTTCATAATGTACTGGAGGCGGCAGTATATGGCAAGCCTGTGATATTTGGGCCTGTCTTTAATAAATTCATTGAAGCGATTGAACTACTCGAAGAGTCTGGCGCTTTTACAATTGAGACAGCCCTTGAACTGGAAAAAGTCTTCGACGATCTTTTTTCAGATCCAAATCTCTACATGGAAGTTTGTGAGGCTGCGAAAAGATATGTTTATTCGAAAAAAGGAGCTACTGAAAAAGTGCTTCAATACGTTCAGGAAAATCGTCTTCTTACCAGGTGATAAAAATGCTTGGTAGTCGTTTTATGTTCTTCCCATCCAAGCTTTACTTTCAATTCGCGTTCGATCCAGTATTCGGCTTCAGGAAACATGCGGAATGAATTTATCGTTTTCAGGCTACGTTCATACATCACTTCATCGCCCCTGAACAATTCATTGATGAACAGATATCGGTCGTTCACTCCTATCGCTTTCTTCAAATCCCGGATGGGGGAATCAGTCAACTTGTGTCCTATTTCAACAACCGATTCTTTTAACTTATCGTTAAGTGAAGATTCGTTGATACCAATTGTTTCGTTTAATTCTTTTCCTGGCTGATGGGCTAAAGTTGGAATTTCCGTAAGCGGATCGAAAAGCCAATTCTTGTTTTCCTGTTTTTTTGTTGGAGAAACCTTTTCCGATTGCTTCCCTGGTGTCTCGGCTCGCTGTGTCTCGACCGCTTGTTCGATAAAAGTAGTCTGCACAGTTCTCGCCGCTGGCATAACCACCGAAACCTTTGAGCTGCCAAGGGATGGGCGAGCAGGAGCCAGTCTTTTCGATAATTCGGCTTCAATACTTTGAGTTATAACCAATAGTTGTGAAGGATCAGCATTTTGTTCAAATTGTTCTTTTAATTTGCTGATCAAATCTGCTAAACGCTCCATGTCTGGTGGGTACTTTTTGATGATTGGTAGTTTAGTAATAAAGTTAACAATTTTTGTACCTATTATTTTCTGATGTTCATAGAACCCAATTTATCAGGCGAGCGACGGGGAGTTATTGAAGTTATTTGCGGATCGATGTTCTCCGGCAAAACAGAGGAATTAATACGTCGCCTTAAGCGGGTAAAGATTGCAAATCTAAGTGTTGAAATATTTAAGCCCAAAATAGACCAGCGTTACCATGAAGAGAATATCATCTCGCATGATGAGAACGCAATCATATCAACGCCGATTGATAACTCCCAGACCATTTTACTACTTGCTCAAAATGTAGATGTCATCGGCATTGATGAAGCACAGTTCTTTGACGACCAATTACCCGACGTGTGCGACCAACTCGCGCTTAGAGGTATCCGGGTAATCGTTGCCGGGCTTGATATGGATTATACCGGCAACCCATTCGGGCAAATGCCTAATTTGCTTGCAAAAGCCGATTATATAACCAAGCTTCATGCTATTTGTGTAAGGTGTGGAAATATTGCGAACTACTCTTTCAGAAAATCATCAGACAGTAGTCAGGTAGTTTTGGGTGAGAAAGATTTGTATGAACCAAGATGCAGAAAGTGTTACTATGATCGCTGATCCGCTAATTGGTGGCGAAATGGGAAGTGCTAATGGCGCAAATGGAGAACGGTAGACTGAGTATTTAAAACTGCTATGCAAAAAATAATTACACTCATAAAAAAAGATTTGTTGTTGGAAATTCGCCAGCAATACACGTTTTATGGTGTGTTGCTTTATGTTGCTTCTACAATCTTTGTACTGTATCTCGCGATGGGTTCACCGGATGAAAAAGTGTGGAATGGATTATTCTGGATGATCCAGTTATTCATCTGTGTAAATGCTGTAGCAAAAAGCTTTTTGCAGGAATCACGCGGCAGGATGTTATATTTCTATTCTATTGCGGGCGCACGCGATTTTGTGATATCAAAACTGATATTTAATGCAGCTCTCATGCTTTTGATGAGCATAGTTAGCCTGTTACTGTTTCAACTATTGTTGGGGAACCCGATTCAAAACCCCGTTAAATTTATTGGAATAGTTTGCCTTGGTGGATGCAGTTTAAGCCTCGTATTCACCTTTCTTGCAGCCATTGCCGCACGCGCTCAGCAAAACGCGGCAATGATGGCGATTATGGGCTTCCCATTAATCGTACCACAGGTGTTGTTATTGATGCGTATTTCAAACGCAGCCTTCACTGCTGTGATACAGGGGGGCCTTTTGCAGATTGTATTCTTATTGATAGCATTGGATATGCTGGTAATTGTACTCGCCACTATTTTGTTTCCGTTTCTTTGGAGGGACTAAACCGACCCGGTACGTGAAATCCGATGCTTGAAACAATATTCGCATTCGCGGAAATAAGACGCGTAAAGAGGCCGAGACGCAAAGTACAAGTCAATGCCTTGCGTCCTGGCATCTTTACGCGAGAATGCTTTCACCTTTGTGCGGACCATTATAAAAGGCAGATTTATAAATTTTTGATTTTGTTCATTAGTTGAAGCCCTTCCCCTAATTTTGCCCCACTTAATTCGTTCGGTCAATGTTATACACAAACCGGTCGAATAACTCTTAAATAACTATGCGGCAGTACTGGTGGAAAATATTAAGCATTGCATTATTGGTTTTTGTCTTCATCGCGGGCTTTTTGATCAGGGTGCCTGATATCGGTAATCTACAAGAGACAATCAGGAATCTTTACTTTCATGTGCCAATGTGGCCTACTCAATTTACCCTCATTACTGTGTCAACCGTATATTCTGTCTTATTCTTACGGAAACCCATTGTGCGGTATGACATTTACTCCAATGAATTTGCCCGCACAGGCATTGTATTCGGAGCTTTGGGGCTGATTACTGGCGCCATCTGGGCGAATTATACGTGGGGCGCACCATGGAACAATGATCCGAAGCAGCTTGGAGCAGCAATAGCGTTATTGATCTACCTGGCCTATTTCGTTCTTCGTAATTCCATGACCGACATCGACAAGCGTGGCCGCGTAGCGGCTGTGTATAATATTTTTGCGTATTGCATGTACGTTCCTCTAATATACGTTTTACCGAGAATGACCGAATCTCTGCATCCAGGGGGAAAAGGTGTGGAAGGCAATCCCGGCCTGGGTGGCGAGGATTTAGATCCTACGATGCGCCTCGTGTTTTGGCCAGCGGTTTTAGGGTGGATTTTATTGGGTGTTTGGATGACGAGCTTGCGGCTAAGGCTAAGGTTAATAGAAGAAAAAAAATAACTGCTTTACAATGAAAAATTTTATAGTTGTCATATGTTCACTGCTATTATCGACCGTCCTTTTTGCACAGGATACTACCGCAGCAAAGGAAGTTGCCACTGGCCTTCGAGCAGATGGTAAAATTTATGTGGTAATAGCAGTGGCTCTTACAGTGTTATTGGGACTGATCGTATACCTGATCAGCCTCGATCGGAAAATTTCAAGGATAGAAAAACATAATTTGTAGGGAGCCATTAATCCTTCGATTTTTGGTTTTCACACCCCGGCTACAAACATATCGTTCACTACTAAACTAAGCTACTGCGATAAACGATTGCTCAAATTTGAAAACCTATAAACAGCTTAAACATGTCTTCACATCAGGAATATAGCTTTTTCGGAGCAGTGGAAAAAAGTTTCGATAAGGCGGCCAAATTCACCACATGGGATCCGGGAATTTTAGAACAGATCAAACAATGCAATGCAGTATATCGAATGCATTTCCCGGTTAAAGTTGGCGATAAGATCGAAGTGATCAAGGCCTATCGAGTACAACACTCTCATCATAAAACACCTTGTAAGGGAGGAATTAGGTTTGCACCAAATGTAAACCTTGACGAGGTGATGGCCCTTGCTGCATTGATGACCTACAAGTGTGCCATTGTAAACGTTCCTTTCGGAGGCGCGAAAGGAGGCATCACTATCGATCCCCGAAAATATACCGCTTATGACCTTGAAAAGATAACCCGGCGCTATACTTCGGAATTGCTTAAGAAAAATTTTATCGGACCTGGAATTGATGTTCCCGCGCCGGATTATGGTACGGGAGAGCGGGAAATGGCATGGATACTCGATACGTACAGTAGCATGAGACCTGGTGAAATTGACGCCCAGGGATGTGTCACAGGTAAACCTGTAACGCAGGGGGGTGTACGCGGACGCCGTGAAGCTACCGGGCTCGGAGTTTTTTACGGACTACGCGAGGTATGTAATATGAAAGAGGTTATGGATCGATTAAAAATCCCCATTGGTGTGGAAGGCAAGCGTATTATCGTACAGGGACTTGGAAACGTAGGATATCACACGGCAAAGTTCTTCCAGGAGGCCGGCGCTAAAATAATAGCACTATCAGAATATGAAGGAGCGATTTGCAGCGATGAAGGCTTGGATGTAGATGCCGTTTTTGAGCACCGGAAGGCAACCGGTTCTATCTTAAATTTCAAGGGTGCGACAAACCTTGCGAGTAACCCGGCCGCGCTGGAACTTGAATGCGATATCCTGATACCTGCAGCACTTGAGAACGTTATTAATGGCGAAAATGCCCCAAGAGTAAAAGCTAAAATAATTGGTGAAGCCGCAAACGGACCACTTACACCCGAAGCAGATGAAGAATTTGAGAAACGTGGAGTGTTGGTTGTACCCGATATGTACCTGAATGCAGGCGGTGTTACTGTATCATACTTCGAGTGGTTAAAAAACCTTAGCCATGTACGATATGGCCGAATGGAAAAGCGCTTCACTGAAAACCTTAACACCCAAATATTGGAACAGATAGAAGGTCTAACAGGCAGGCGAGTGAATAGCGAGGATAGGGAGCAAATCATGCATGGTGCTGATGAAGTTGATCTTGTGAGAAGCGGATTGGAAGAAACCATGATCACTGCTACCAGAGAAATCATGCATGTCTGGCATAGTAATCCTGAAATCCCAGATATGCGGACAGCAGCTTATGTTGTTGCAATTAATAAAGTGGGCACGAGTTATGCCGAACTTGGAATATTTCCCTAAAAAGTTTTTTCGTCTTGCAAAATCATATCCCATGCTACGGCGTGGGATTTTTGTTTCAATCACTAAACATGAAAAAACCTTCTTTAAAATCTCTGCAAGCTCGAAAAGATCAATTTGCAGAAAAGCTTGGACGATACGAATTGGACAATACCGTTTCAGATCTTGAATTATTCGATTACACTCTCTACCACTATATTGATCCGAGCGAGGTAGCAGAACGACTACTAATTTTACTGGCCGTGTCCTTCACTGCCTATAATTTCAATGAGAGTGAAAAAGTAATGAACTGGTTAAAGAAAGAAAACCTGTGGAAATCCGTGTCTGATAGGGAGAAGGAATTTTTCAGGGATCCGGATCCTTCTGACGAAGACAAACGGAATCTTTCCTGGCGATTTGAAGGAGCGTATATGCTTGCATGGTGTTTGAACAAGGTTGACTTTGCACCGAGACCTGAATCGGAATCTAGCGAACAACAGGTTGGCGAATTCCTAAGGAATGTTCCCGCCGTTGGCAGCCCAACGACTGAATTTTTCGCCGACCTTCGCTACAGATCTCCTTCCGAGATATTGGACGAAACGCTCTTTTACCAACTCGCTGAAAAATATTTCCAAAGCTTGGTCAAAGACGATAAGGAAAACACATCATCTGTTCATGCAAAAGCCAGCATTGAACGCCTTAGGGTATTGAGCTGGTTATATTCGGGTAGCCCTGACTGGGACTTAATAGAATCCGGTAAAGGCAACATATAAAAAGCTGGATTTCTGTAATCCGGCTTTTTACATACTTCATATTCGAGTCATCAGTTATTTCACCAATTGAACCGTTGCCCGGGGCCATTGACGTTGACTGTTCGTCCTTGCATTAACTGTCGTGTGCTGCTGATGCAATAGTCACTGTTATAGGGTTAAGCTAAGACCGTATGGTCAACTATATGAATGCACCTGGATCGTCTCTTATTCGAAAGAAGGCAAATGCTGTAAAATTTCAAGTCGGTCCTCGATCTTTTCGTAGGCCATGCAGTGAATGCCGTTGGTGATAATCATGTATTGAACGGGTACAGCGATGTTATAACGCAACACCTGCTCGAGAACATTCTGATCAATGTCAACATTCATTTCTTTACACTCAATCATCATCCAGGGCCTATGTTGCTGATCGTAAATAAGAATGTCAAATCTTTTCTTCAGTTCTCCTAACCAAATCTCTTTTTCGATCGCGATGAGTGATGCAGGGTATTTTTTTACAAGTACCAGGTATCGTATGAAGTTTTGACGAACCCACTCTTCCGGCGTTAAACGAAGCCACGACTTTCTTAATTCATCAAATATGACCTCGTTGTTTCCCGCTTTTTTGATGCGAAACGAATAGGCTGGATACTCGATTTTAATCATATTTCAAAACTACACGAATAATCACTCGTGTTTTACAGGGTAATAGTCACGATAAAAAATTTAAATTGTGGGTTGAGTTACCTAAATCAGAATTATGAAAACAAAAGACGAGATCGTTAAGAACTGGTTGCCCAGATATACAGGAGAGAAGTTAGAAAATTTTGGCAAGTATCTTTTGCTGACCAATTTCAGTAATTATGTTCAACTGTTTGCCGACTGGAACAACGTGCAGGTGGCCGACATGAACAAGCCTATGCAATGTGTTACAGCCGACGATATCTCGCTAATTAATTTTGGCATGGGGAGTCCTACCGCAGCTACGGTTATGGATTTGCTGACTGCTATTGAGCCTAAAGCGGTTTTGTTCCTGGGAAAATGTGGTGGCTTGAAAAAAAGAAATAAGTTAGGCGACCTTATACTTCCGATTGCCGCCATCCGCGGTGAGGGAACATCAGATGATTATTTTCCACCGGAAGTTCCTGCTTTACCTGCTTTCGCATTGCAAAAGGCAGTTTCAACTACCATTAGAGACCACGGAGTTGATTACTGGACCGGAACAGTCTATACAACCAATCGTCGTGTATGGGAGCATGATGAGGAATTTAAAGAATACCTACAGAAGATCAGGGCATATGCAATCGATATGGAAACAGCAACGATTTTTACCGTAGGATTTTATAATAAAATTCCAACCGGTGCCTTGTTACTGGTCAGTGATCAACCGATGATACCTGAAGGAGTGAAAACGGAAGAAAGCGATAAACAGGTTACGGCTGAATATGTTGAAAGACATATCCGCATCGGTATTGCTTCCCTGAAACAACTAATCAATAATGGCCTTACTGTGAGGCACCTTAGGTTTTAGTCGCGAGCCCTGAGTCAAGAGACGCCAGGTTTTTCCCAGACTGATTGTGGCGAGTCAGGCGATTAAATGTTGGGATTCAAAAATTCAAAACAACCATCATTGAAAAGACCCCTTCTTCAGATAAAGGATCTCCAGGTTGATTTCGTAACGGAAATTGGCACTACAACAGCAGTGAAAAATATTTCGCTGGACATTAACCGTGGAGAGATCGTGGCAATCGTCGGTGAGTCAGGGTCGGGAAAATCGGTAACTGCGTTGTCTGTTTTACAATTGCTATCAACACCGCCTGCAAAGTATAGCATGGGTGAAATTTTATTTTCTCCCGGCAATGAAAGCATCAATCTACTCCGCCAAACGCCGGATCAGTTGCGAAAGATTCGGGGTAACCAGATTGCCATGATCTTCCAGGAGCCAATGACATCTCTCAACCCCGTTTTCACATGCGGCGAACAGGTGATGGAAACGATTCAGTTGCATCAAAGAGTTGCACCGAACTTCGCGAAGCAACAAACCATTGATTTATTCAGGAAAGTAAAACTTCCTGATCCTGCGGGCATGTTTCAGCGTTATCCTCATCAGCTGAGCGGCGGGCAGAAACAAAGAGTGATGATTGCGATCGCGATGAGTTGTAATCCTGATCTTCTAATATGTGACGAACCCACTACGGCCCTGGACGTGACTGTGCAAAAAACAATTCTGCAGCTGATTCGTGAATTACAGCAAACCGAACAGATGGGTGTTATTTTCATTACACATGATCTGGGAGTAGTCGCAGAAATCGCAGACAGGGCTATCGTGATGTTCAAGGGTTCGATTGTTGAAGAAGGGACGACGCGGGAACTTTTCTCGGCTCCGAAACACCCTTACACAAAAGGACTGTTGGCATGCAGGCCTGTTTTGCATCAAAAAGGCGAGCGGTTACCTGTCGTGAGTGATTTCCTGGAAGCTGGAGCTAGTCGGAAGCCGGAAATCAGGAGTCACGAGTCAGAAGCTGTGAGTCGGGAGTTGGCGACAACACATGAAAAAAATGAGACAAGTTTAGGTTCATCAACTTTGGACGCGTCGATCCTGCACCAACCACCACAAACCTCAAACTTGCCTGAAACGTTGATTAAAGTAGAAAATCTCAGCGTTTGGTATCCCTCAAAAAAAACGCTGCTGGGTAAACCGGTCGAATTTCTCAAGGCGGTCGATCGTGTAAGCTTTGATGTATTTAAGGGTGAAACGCTTGGACTGGTGGGTGAATCGGGTTGTGGTAAAACCACCTTGGGAAGAGCCTTATTAAGACTGATCGAACCTACTGAAGGAAACATATTATATCAGGATACCAACCTCACTGCCTTCTCAAAGAGTGAGCTGAAAAAATTCAGGAAGAATGTACAAATCATTTTTCAAGACCCATACTCTTCCCTGAACCCAAGACTTACCATTGGGGAGGCAATTACCGAACCGTTGAGAGTTCATCGGTTGATCGAATCTGAAAGGAAGCGGCGCGAAAAGGTCGTTGAACTCTTGATGAAAGTTAACCTGCAGCCAGAACACTTTTATCGCTATCCACATGAATTTTCTGGTGGCCAGCGACAGAGAATTGTGATAGCAAGGGCGCTCGCTCTTGAACCCAGCTTCATCGTTTGCGATGAATCGGTATCTGCACTTGATGTAAGCGTTCAGGCACAGATTTTAAATCTACTTAACGACCTCAAACGGGAGTATGGCTTTACGAATATTTTCATTTCCCATGATCTATCGGTGATACAGTATATCAGTGACCGGATCGCGGTAATGGACAAAGGCAGGATTGAGGAAATCGGACCCGCTCATGACATATATACTCGTCCGGAGTCGCCATATACTCAAAGACTTATTGATTCTATTCCCGGTGCGTCTGAAGTGCCGTCTTGATATGCGAACTGAAATTCACAAGGTTTTCAAAAAATACATCCCAAAAATCTGAATTTTAAAATCTTTTGCTACCTTTGCCCGCTTGAAAATTTAGCCCGAGCATGATATCAAACCTGGTGCCGTAAGATCAGGTTTGTGTCGGAAACCGATATATCCCTTCAATACCATCCTCTTTGGTATCATGTGGCAAGTGTTCAAAAAAGGTAATGGCTACATGCAGTGTATATTTAAACTCAGGTATTCTGCCCCAGCTTTTCCATCAATCATTTTTAATTTCCTTAAAGCCCCGAAACCGTACGGCCTTTAGAAAAGACAATTAATAAGTATGAAATTATCTCAGTTCAAGTTTGATTTACCTCTCAACCTGATTGCCCAACACCCTGCCAAAAAAAGAGAAGACGCCCGAATGATGGTTGTTCATCGCCGTACCGGCCAGATCGAAAACCGCCAGTTCCGCGATATCATGGAATACTTTGACGACAAGGATGTTTTTGTTGTAAACAACACGAAGGTTTTTCCCGCCCGCATGTACGGACGAAAAGAAAAAACCGGAGCCAAGATTGAAGTTTTTCTTTTACGCGAATTGAACCGGCCAAACCGCTTATGGGACGTGATTGTTGATCCCGCCAGAAAGATTCGCGTAGGTAACAAATTATATTTTGGTGAAAACGATGAACTGGTTGCGGAAGTAATCGATAATACTACCTCCCGCGGAAGGACGATCCGTTTTTTGTGGGATGGAACTGACGACGAATTTCGCCAAGTGCTCGAAATTCTCGGTGAGACTCCTTTACCAAAATACATCAAGCGCAAACCTGATGAAGAAGACAAGGAGCGCTTCCAGACTGTATATGCGAAACATGAAGGCGCCGTGGCTGCACCAACGGCCGGCTTACACTTCAGCATTGAACTGATCAAACGTCTCGAAATAAAAGGGATCCGTTTTGCCGAAGTCACCCTACATACCGGCCTTGGAACTTTCCGCCCAATAGAGGTCGAAGACCTTAGTAAACACAAAATGGATGCAGAGTATTACAGGATTGAAGAAGTCGCCTGCAAAATTGTAAACAAAGCCATCCAGGGTGGTCACAGGATTTGCTCGGTTGGCACGACTACTATGCGTGCGATTGAATCATCTTACACTGCTGAAAAACTACTAAAACCTTCAGAAGGATGGACCAATATTTTTATTCATCCTCCTTATAACTTCAACGTGGCAGATGCGCTAATAACGAACCTGCATTTACCAAAAACCAGCCTCCTGATTATGACCTGCGCTTTTGCCGGTTATGATCTGGCGATGGAAGCTTATAAGAAAGCTATTAAGGACAAGTACCGTTTCTTCAGTTATGGAGATGCGATGCTGGTGATATAATCAGCTAAAAAGTTACCTAACAAAAAGTCCAGCGGTCGCGGGACTTTTTTAGTTTGAGACAGTGTTGGATAAATCGGCTGCATAAGTTCGTTATGAACACGATTTGAACTAATGATGCCATTAATTATTCCCTCCGGAACTTAAAAACATAAGTAGTGCTATTCAGATAAATATAGGCATTGAATTTATCAGTAGCTGTAAATTTAACGTCATCAAAGTGCTCGGTTTTTACGTCCCGGGTTCCAAAATCGATGGCCGTAATTGAAAGGGTGTTCACATTTCGGTCATTACAATCGCCATTGTCGCAATTCCCGCGGATCGTTTGTTTCCTGATCTCCCAACTTCCCTGATATAAACCACCAAAACGATCGGTGTATTCTAGTTTTCCGGGTTCCATAAACGTAAATCTTCCTTCTGTAAAAGTTAAGGAAGCATTTCCGAATCCAATCCTGTCAACGTCGTCAAGACGCCAGGTGCCTTCAATCCTCTCTTCATAATTTTTAAAGACATCCTTGCTACAGCCGGTGAAGATAATTAGCGAGAGAGGAATCAATAGCGTAGAGTAGATTTTTTTCATATGCGTTTTTATTTCCTAATGGAAGTACAAAGCAAATGCCTCTTGTTACAACTAGGAATTGATTAACTTAAAATTTTACAAAAAGCTTTTTGCCAATGGGTGGGAATTTTGGACGCGAATAAGAGCTAATTTTTTGGACACGAATCTGCGCTACTCGGCATTAATTTTCGCGAACATAGTCGAATCAGACTTAGCCATTTCATTCGCCCAATTTCGTTATAATTCGCGTCATTCGTGTTCAAAAAATTATATTTGGTATATAAATGACGCTATGAAACATGTGATAGAATTGTTGATACTGATGACGGCTACTTTGAATGCGATTTCGCAAACTGTTATTCCCTTGTATAGGGATAGTATTCCCAATTCAAAAGAAGTAACAGATGAAGAGAAAACCGATACTGCGAGCAACGGAATGTTGCGGATCAGCAAGGTGAGTCGTCCAACGCTGACGGTTTACTTTCCACCGAAAGAAAAAGCTACCGGGACGGCAGTGATCATTTGTCCTGGTGGAAGCTATAGCATTCTTGCTGTAAGTCACGAGGGACATGATGTTGCAAAGCGCTTCAATGAAATGGGTGTTGCAGCCTTCGTGTTGAAGTACCGTCTCCCTGATGAACAAACGATGGCCAATAAGGAAATTGGTCCATTGCAGGATGCTCAGAGAGCGATTCAATTGGTACGGGAGAATGCAAAAAAATGGAGGATTAACGAAAACAAAATTGGAATCATGGGATTCTCTGCAGGTGGACATCTTGCCTCCACAACAGGGACTCATTATCAAAAATCTTATATAGCAAATCCAGGTAAAATAAACCTACGTCCGGATTTCTTAATCCTGGTTTATCCGGTGATCAGTTTTAATGACTCGATTGCCCATACTGGCAGTCGGGACAACCTTCTTGGAAAAGATGCTTCCAGTGAAAAGATCCATCTATATTCCAATGAAACGCAAGTAACCCGAAATACTCCCCCCACCTTTTTAGTGCATGCAAAAGATGACCCGGTGAAGGTTCAAAACTCTCTCATATTTGCAGAAGCGCTGGCAAAAAATAATGTGCCCTACAGAATTTACCTGTATGAAAAAGGAGGTCACGGCTATGGCATGAACAACCCCACGAGCGATGTAAAATGGATGGACCTGGTTGAACAATGGATGAAGGAAAAGGATTGGCCGAAAAAGAAAAACTAAGTATGAAGCTTACAATAGGTTTTTCGCCTTGCCCGAATGATACATTCATTTTTGACGCGCTGATCAACAAGAAAATTGATACAGGGGATTTTGAATTTGAGGCGGTCCTGGAAGATGTACAAACGCTGAACGAATGGTCTATGGAGGCCAGGCTGGATGTAACCAAGATCAGCTATGGCGTGTTACCGTTAGTGCTGAATGATTATATTCTTTTGAATGCCGGGGGCGCGCTCGGGAAAGGAGTCGGACCGCTGTTGATTTCGAAATACAACGTGCAAAGCAAGAGTGATATTAATAATATGCACATTGTGATACCCGGGGAAAATACAACGGCTCATATGCTTTTTTCGCTGGCCTTTCCCAAGGCAAAGCACAAGCATTTTACTATTTTCTCCGCTATTGAAAAATCAGTATTGAATCACGAAGCCGATGCAGGAGTAATTATTCATGAAAACCGCTTTACATACGAACAAAAAGGTCTGCTGAAAGTGATGGACCTTGGCGAATATTGGGAGCAGCAAACAGGATTGCCGATACCCCTCGGCGCAATTATCGCCAAAAAGAAACTCGATATGCACTTGCATATCCAGATTAATGGCCTTATTCGCCAAAGCATCGAGTATGCTTTTGCAAACTATTCGCATATTCCGGAATATGTGAAACATCATTCACAGGCAATGGATGAAATTGTAATGCGGCAGCATATCGATCTCTACGTAAATAACTATTCGCTCGATCTTGGAGAGGATGGGAAGAAAGCAGTGCGCGAGTTTTTGAGAATCTATTCTCAGGTTAACAAGCTTGCGAATAAAGTTTCATTTTCGTTTTTACTGTGACATACTATGCCTTTGCTGATGTTTCTTTCAATGCCCTACTATAAACCTCGAGGCATCGCTTTCTTGCAAAGTCGTGCTCTACCATTGGTGTTGGATAACTGAATTCTTCAAATTCACGGATCCACTTACGGATATACCTGAATTGAGGATCAAACTTTTTTGTTTGTATGGAGGGATTAAATATCCGGAAATAAGGCACGGCATCGCAGCCGCTGCCTGCGGCCCACTGCCAGCCGCCATTGTTGGCTGCGAGGTCGAAGTCGAGTAGCTTTTCTGCAAAGTATGCTTCTCCCCAACGCCAATCAATCAATAGATGTTTGGTAAGAAAGGAAGCCACGATCATACGCACACGATTATGCATAAACCCTGTTGCATTTAATTCTCTCATTCCCGCATCTACAATCGGATATCCGGTTGAACCTTCGCACCAGCGTTTGAATTCTGCTTCGTCATTTCGCCATTCGATCATCTCGTATTGTGGACGAAATGCCCTACCTTTTCCTACCCGGGGAAAATGCCATAAAATCATCTGGTAAAACTCCCGCCAGATAAGCTCGTTCAAAAACGTTTCACTTAGCTCTGACGCCTTTCGAACAAGTTCACGAATACTAACTGTGCCAAATCGCAAATGAACCCCAGTTTTGGAAGTGCCTTCAAGTCCCGGGTAGTCCCGTTGCTTTGTATATTTTCTGATTAATTCCATTTCTAATTCTTTCGACGGAAATGAACCTTCCATAACCTCAAACCCCATACTCGGCAAATCAGCGATACTTTTAGAGGGCTGTTTGTAAAAGTTATAAGCATGTTCTGTGGAAGGATACGACTTGAGATAGAAATCATTCAGTAAGCTCTTCCACTTTTTACTGTATGGAGTGAAGACCGTGTAAGGCGTAGCGTCATCTTTGAGGATTTCACTTTTTTCAAAAATCACCTGATCCTTATAAGTGCAAAACAAGGCGTTCTTTTCTGCCAATAACTTCTCAATAGCATTATCGCGTTCTCTAGCATATGGCTCGTAATCATGATTGGTGAAAACTGTGTCTACCTTATATTTTTCAGTCAACTCTCTGAATGCGTCCTTTGGATATCCATAATACACTTCAAGGGTACTTCCCAGCTTTAAAAGATACTCCTGGATTTCGGTAATCGCATTATGGATGAAAGCTACTCTACGATCCTTTTTATCTTCAAGGTGATCAAGAATATTTCTATCAAAAATGAATATTGGTATTACAGGCTTTGCGTTTTTAAGAGCATAATACAATGCGGCATTGTCGAACAAGCGAAGGTCTCGCCTAAACCAAAAAATATTGACGGCTGGTTTCACTTATAGATAACAAAACGGATGATAAATGGTTCAAAAGAGCAATGAAGCAATGGCGGTTGACAGCGTATTTTTGAATTCTTGTCCACGAAACTCTTTTATCCAGCGAATGCCTGATATTGCATTCGTCAGAAATAGTTCATCCGCATTTGTTAGCTCCTCTACTTCAAATATTTTTTCTTCTATAGTGTAACCGTTTTTAGGCAAAATGTCTAATAGGTTCCTTCGCATTACTCCGGCTATGCATCCTTCAGAAAGGGGCGGTGTGTAAATTGATTGGCTATCGACCCAAAAAACATTAGCGATTGTAGCGTCGCAGATTCGCTCATGGCTATTCAGAATGAGGCAGTCATTCAAATTATTCTGTTTTGCATGCAAAGCGCCCATTGAATATGGCAGATAATTGTTCGATTTTATCGCTGAAAAACCGTCGCAGGCCTTGCGGGCTCCATCATATATGTCCACAATCAACCCGTTATCATTGATCCGAAAATAATTTTCTGGCAATTGCCAGGCTTCGATTACAAATTCAGGAGTGTGATCAACCGGATCGTAGAGCCCGCCGTTTTTACGAAATACATTTAAACGGATCCGGGCCGTCGCGGTAACGTTGTTCTTTACACAAAGGGACAGTATCTGCTCTTCCAGGAATGTAGCCGTAAAATGGGCTGGTGTTTCGAAGTGTAAAAGGTTCAACGCCGCAAACAACCGCTCAAAATGGTAAGATTTCAGCTCGATTTGCAGATCCACCATTTTCATGGTCTCAAAAACGCCGTCTCCATACCGCAGCCCGCGATTACCTGCGTTGACAAGGGGCGTGTCTTCATGAAACATCTTTCCATTATAGTTTACGAAATGGGCCATGCCTGTATTGTCTGCAATGGTACAATAAAAAAGCCCTGATGATCAGGGCAAAAAAGTTGAACGGAGCGTCGCAAGTAAAGCCAAATAGGATTCCTGTCGCTGGTCTCATCCCTATGGCTGTTCGATGATGCCGTTTTTCACAGCATACATGACAAGCCCGGCCATGGACTTTGCACCTGTTTTTGTTTTTAATTTATCGCGGATGGCTTCCACAGTCCTGGGACTGATCTCCACAATGTCGGCAATTTCTTTCGTGGTTTTCTCTTCGCACATCAGTTTCAACACCCTCATTTCTTTTTCCGAGAGGTCGGCTTCCTGGTGATGGATGCCATCGGTTCTCTTGGTACGAAGGCCTGTAAGCAAGGCTTTGTTTGTTAACTCGTTAAAGAAAAATTCCTGGTCATAACAGGTTCTGATAGCCTGGTAGATGGTCTCCGAATCCGAGTTTTTTGTGAGGTAGGAGTTTGCTCCTATCTCCATCAGTTTCGAGATCATAGAATGATCATTGTGCATGGAAAGAATAATCACTTTCGCATCAGGCCGAAGCTTGCGTATTTCGGGAAGGGTCTGAATCCCATCCATGATCGGCATTTGAATATCGAGTAAAATCACATCTGGTTCGATATGGCGAAGCAGGTGCAGCAATTGCATCCCATTATCAGCCTCGGCAATTAGTTCTATGTCTTTCTTTGAGGAAAGGGCAGTTTTAACGCCGGCACGGAATAGGGCGTGGTCATCCGCAATGGCCACTTTGATCGGATTTTCGTCGGTATTTTTCATGGAGTTGTATTTACATTCCAACTTTTAAAAGTCGGAATTCTGCCCAAAATGCGAAATTTTCGTGACAAATACTATAGCATTATTACGAAATTATACTATTTAATTTTATACCCAGAAACATAGTTCGGCGGGGTAAGTACGAATGCTTATCGGAATACTGCGAAAGCATTTACGGTTATTCTACGATCTGGCCAGTAAATACCGAACAATTATAATAGAGCAATTCTGCTCTTGTCCACATAGTTATTAACAAATACTTTTGATATAGAAGTTGATTGACGGGGATTAGCAACCTCAAGAACGTCCAATGTCCCGTTAACCGTCCAGAAAGAAAGAATTTCCAATATCTATGAAAGGTAAAGTCCAATGTCAGTCAACTTTCTTTTTCCTTTAGCGAACTAACTGAATCCGTCCTTTGAACCTGACCCAAGTATCCTATACCGTGCTTATTTGCAGGTAAACCGAATCCCAACCCTATGAAAAGTGGCACCATTCACCTTATCTCTGAAACCATCCCTCCTATGAACGTGCAAACCATTAGTTAAGACCTGTGAGTTAGAAAAAGTTGTGCCTGCTTTTTAGCGATAGAAAGCAGGCATTTTTATTTTGGATGTATCCATCGGCGGTCGTAAGCCAATGGTCGACCGGCACTCATTTTGATCATTTTTTGAATAATTTCTCTTCAGACTACTTCAAACTAAAGCAAAAGGGTTGCAAGACTGCAACCCTCGTCTGGGCCTTAACTACAATGCCTCCTAAAACTTATTAAAATTAGCAGCGGGATCATTCCCTGGCAACGTAAAAACATCATTTCCACACGTTTTTTTCTATTTTATCTGTATAGCCATTTTAGCGCATGTGACACTGATTTAATTCTGGCCTCACCACGAGTATGCCGCGTTTCAGGCTCCAATGCCTTGTACCCTGTTTCTAGACCTCTTCGGAAGTTCTTCGGGCCACGTTCCTGTTTCCCCTATGAAAACTGGAAGAATTCCCGAAGGATTCCACAGGTGTAGTTGTGTTGCAATCGAGGGAAGACATAATACATCTTCGGAGATGGTTCAATGGCCAAGGGCAGAAAAATACCTTTACAGTTTGCGGGCATACTAAAAAAATTAGCATAATTTGCTACAATCTTTAACATTGTTCTCATGTACATCAATTGTAGAACGAACTTCAGTTTCCGCTACGGGACGTTAAGTGTTGAACAATTGGTGAAATGCGCACTCGAATATAACGTCACTTCATTAGCGCTTACGAATATTAATTCAACCTGCGACTCCTGGGACTTTGTACAAACCTGCGCGCAACATGGCATTAAGCCTATAGTAGGTGTCGAAATCAGGAACAATGACAATTTACTGTACATCTTAATAGCTGCTAATAATGGCGGGATCACCTGGATCAACCAATTTCTTTCGATGCACTTGCAAAACCAGGTTTCCTTTCCTGAAAAAACAGATCATGAAACTTTTTTCACAAAGCCTTCGGACGGCTTTGTGATTTATCCCACAGGCAAAAAATCTCCAGGCGATTTACTTTCCAATGAACTCATCGGAGTCACACCATGGGAAATAAATAAATTATTTGGGTCGAATATCCAGCAACACAAATCGAAGTTTGTCGTGCGTCAACCGGTTACGTTCAAGGATCAGCGAAAGGAAAGTTTCAACGTTCATAAACTACTCCGGGCTATTGATAAGAATGTGCTTTTATCAAAGCTTTCTGCTGACGATCTCGCATCGCCGGGTGAATATTTTGTTCATCCTTCACAAATCCTCGAAGCTTTCAAACATTATTCGTTTCTCGTTACCAACACTTATAAATTAATCGATTCATGTACTGTCGGCATAGAGTACGGTACTGATAAAAATAAAAAGCTATTCAGCGCTTCCCGGCGTGATGACCGGCAACTGCTCCAGAAATTGGCGTACGATGGATGGAACTGCAGATACGGAAAAAATCAAATCGCGAAGGACCGGGTGAACAAAGAATTGGAGATCATCGACAGCCTGGGCTTCAATGCATATTTCCTAATCACATGGGATATTATCCGGTATGCGAGGAGTCGTGGACTTTATTACGTTGGGCGCGGCAGTGGTGCGAACTCAGTAGTAGCGTATTGTCTTCATATCACAGATGTAGATCCCATTGAATTGAACCTGTATTTCGAACGATTTTTAAATCCACAAAGAACGTCTCCGCCTGATTTCGATATTGATTTCTCCTGGCTCGATCGTGATGAAGTGATTGACTATATTTTCAAACGTTACGGTGCTGAACATGTGGCCATGCTCGGGTCATACGCTACCTTTCAATACAATGCTACGATCCGTGAGTTAGGAAAAGTGTTTGGATTACCCAAACACGAAATCGATGAATTGGGAGAAAAGGGCCGGTATTATGGTCCCAGCAGAATCAATAATTATGTGAGTGATCAAAAGCAGTACAATATGCACCATCTCATTTCGAAGTATGGCGCATTGATAACCGGGTTTCCTCATCATTTGAGTGTCCATGCCGGTGGAATATTGATCAGTGAAGAACCGATCTACAATTACACGGCAACAATTTTACCTCCGAAAAATTTTGTTACCACGCAGATTGATATGTACATCGCTGAAAGCATCGGTTTGTACAAACTGGATATCCTGAGCCAGCGGGGCCTCGGACATATCAGGGAAGCAATACGATTGATTAAACAAAACAGGAATGAGGAAGTGAATATTGGCGAGGTAGAAAAATTTAAGCAGGATCCCGCCGTAAAAGCACAGATAAAAAATGTAAATACGATAGGATGCTTTTACGTTGAATCGCCGGCAATGAGGCAGTTGCTGAAGAAATTAAAATGCGAAGACTACCTGACATTGGTGGCTGCAAGTTCTATTATCCGACCGGGCGTTTCAAGCAGCGGCATGATGAGGGAATATATTTTCCGGTTTCATCATCCTGATAAATTCGAATACCTGCATCCCGTCATGAAAGATCTATTGCAGGAAACCTTCGGCGTGATGGTGTACCAGGAAGATGTGATCAAGGTTGCACATTATTTCGGCGGACTCGACATGGCCGAAGCAGATACATTACGAAGGGCTATGAGCGGAAAATATAAACAAAACAACCGCTTTGCGTTGATGCGTGAAAAATTCTTTTACAACTGCAAGCAGTTTGGTTATGGTGAAGAAGCTACCCGGGAAGTATGGCGACAAATGGAGTCCTTTGCGGGATATTCTTTTTCGAAAGCCCACTCTGCATCCTTCGCCGTGGAAAGCTTCCAGGATCTCTTTCTCAAAGCGTATTATCCACTTGAATTCATGGTAGGTGTCATCAACAATTTCGGAGGCTTCTACCCTACCCAACTTTACTTTTACGAGCTAATGAAAGCAGGAGCTACAGTTCATCTGCCATGTGTGAATAATAGCCATTATCTCACGGATATCCGGGGCACGGATGTGCATGCTGGGCTTGTTCACATCAAAGAGCTCGACAAGAATATAGCTCAAAAGGTACTTGAAGAAAGAGATCGCAATGGTCCTTACCTGAATCTCCCCGATTTCATTGAACGCACTGCCATTACACCAGAACAACTGAATACGCTGATCAGCATCGGGGCATTTCGTTTTACAGGGAAAAACAAAAAGCAGTTGTTATGGGATGCCAATTTCCTCCAGAAGAAAAGTAAGTCTCAGGTGCCTGCGCATAGCTCGTTGTTTTACGAAACCCCGAAGGAATTTGTTTTGCCTCAATTAGCCGGCGATCCGGTCCACGACATGTACGACGAGATGGAAGTATTGGGCTTTCCATTGAGAAATCCGTTTGACCTGGTGAATGATGATGTATCGAAATATTCGTTGGCTACAGCCCTCGGGGAGAATTGCGGAAATACGATCACGATGCTCGGTTATTTCATCACTGATAAGGTAGTGCCGATAAAAAACAACCAGGCGATGTCGTTCGGAACCTTTATCGATGCAAAATTAAACTGGATCGATACAGTTCATTTTCCAGATTCGCTACGCCAATATCCGATCCAGGGCAAAGGTTTTTATAGGATCACTGGCAAGGTTGTAGAAGATTTCGGATCCTACAGCGTCGAAGTGACGCAGATGCGAAAGATCGGTTACAAGGAAACAAAATATTCAAATCTCTAAGAATGCTTGTATCAAATGAACGACATATCGCCCATCTCGATCTCGATTCATTTTTCGTATCGGTCGAAATTCTCAAGAACTCAAAGCTTAAGGGAAAGCCGCTGATCGTAGGCGGAGATGGTGAGCGGGGCGTTGTCATTTCATGTAGTTATGAGGCGAGGAAGTTTGGCGTTCATAGCGCGATGCCCGCAAAGCTTGCGAAGCGGCTCTGCCCCGAAGCAATTTTTTTACGAGGTGAATATGACTCTTACGGTAAGTATTCAAAATTGGTAACCGATATTATCGAGGATACTGTTCCCGTTTTTGAGAAGTCCTCCATCGATGAATTCTATGTTGATCTTACAGGGTTCGACAGGTTTTTCAATACAGCAAAGTTTACGGCCGAGCTAAAAAAGAAGGTTTGTGTCGAAAGCGGTCTTCCCGTTTCTTACGGCCTCGCCAGCAATAAACTGATCAGCAAAGTAGCCACGAACGAGGTAAAACCCGATGGACAAATAGAGATTCCCTTCGGAAATGAAAAAAGTTTTCTTAGTCCCCTGGATATTGTGAAGATCCCGGGGATCGGGAAGCAAACTGCGATGTTGTTATATAAGATGGGCGTAGAAACGGTAAAGGTATTGAGTGATATCCCGATCGAGATGTTACATTCATTACTGGGAAGATGGGGCATCGATCTTTGGCGTAAGGCAAACGGGATTGATGAATCGCCGGTGATCCCTTACCATGAAGCAAAATCCATTTCAACGGAAAACACTTTTCAGATGGATACGATCGATGTAAATTTTTTACACGCAGAATTGATCCGAATGACCGAAAAGATCGCTTTTCAGCTGCGTGAACAGAACAGGCTGACTGGTTGCGTAACGGTTAAGCTGCGGTACTCCAATTTCGAAACTTTTACCAAACAGGCAACCATCTCTCACAGCAATGCTGATCACTTCCTTTTGAAGACCGCCAAAGAATTATTTGATAAGTTGTACGAACGCAGGATGTTGATCCGGTTGATCGGTGTACGGTTCAGCCATCTTATCCCGGGCAATTACCAGATCAACATTTTTGATGATACGGAACAAATGATCA
>DAINQQ010000005.1:56454-57823 GCA_036742645.1 Flavitalea sp. | reverse complement strand
AACTCCATCAATTTGCCAAATTCATTCTGACGTCAACTATATATCTTTATTAAACATATTAAGAACGTTTATCACAAGCAAGTATTACATGAAATCAGAAAAAGAAAAAATGCTTGCGGGGGAGTTGTATGATCCACTCGATCGGCAGCTGTCGGACGAGAGACTCCAAACGCGACTGCTCATCAAAGCGCTGAATGATACACGTGAAGATGAGACGGAGGAAAGGGCGAACGTTTTAAAAGCACTTATCCCAAATGCAGGTAATGGCCTATGGATACAACCCCCGTTTTACTGTGATTATGGCTCGAACATAAAGATGGGCGAAAAAGTATTTTTCAACTTCAATTGTGTAGTCCTCGATGTTTGCGAGGTCACTATCGGTAGCCGAACACTTTTTGGGCCAAATGTTCAAATCTATACGGCTACTCACCCGATAAATCATAATGAAAGAGCTTCGGGACTTGAATATGCAAAGCCCATCTCCATTGGGGAAGATGTTTGGATCGGCGGCAGTGTAGTTATTTGTCCTGGCGTATCCATTGGAGATCGCGCCGTCATTGGAGCAGGCAGTGTTGTTACAAAGGATATTGCCGGAGATGTTTTTGCTGCGGGCAATCCATGTAAAGTAATACGGGCTTTGGAACAAAACGAATAAACTATACACTTCATTGAACAAAACTCCTCTGTGCTTCTCTCTGTGTCCCCTGTGGTTAATCCGACCGTATCAAGTGCAAATTTTCTAACCACACAGGGACGCAGAGGGTTTCACTGAGAGACACGAAGTGATAAACACCAACAAATGCAATTCGAGTATTGTGAAATTAAAGATTATCAAAAGCTCGATAACCCAGTTTGGTTCTCATTGACTGAAACACATAATCAGTTTGCCCTCGACTATACCAACATTAAGTTTTATCATCCGGATTTTTGCCCATTTGGCGGGTTTGAAAAAAATGAAAATCTTTCCAGGGGTATCGGTGATTATTCAATCATGACTGACAATTTCTTTGTCGTAGGAGAAAAGCCCGAACTCCCGCAAGGCTTGAAAGTGAACAAAGAATTGGTATGCCTGCAAATGATCATGGTAAATAAGATTTATGTAGAGCCAACAGAAAACATAACTCAACTGACTTCAGGACATCAAAACCTCCTATACCAACTCGTCAACCTTGTCCAACCGGGTTACTTTAAAGAGAAGACCGCTTTATTGGGAAATTACTTTGGAATTTTTAAAGAGGGTCAACTAGTTGCAGTAACTGGTGAGCGAATGAAGATGAGTGACTTTATTGAAGTAAGCGCTATTGTAACCCATCCTGATCATACCGGGAAAGGTTACGCAGGACAGTTAATCGCCTATTCAGTTAATAAT